>CAZPLM010000024.1:0-15028 GCA_964587275.1 uncultured Muribaculaceae bacterium
TATTCTTTTAGTAATAGTCCCCTCTTTTTCTCTCAAAGATCTCCTGATAGTAAGGAGGTTGTCAGAGGCCGTGTCACGGACCTCGCCATATTTGTCTATGATAACATCAACCCGTCTTGAAACTTCCGGATAAAGAGCTATCTCGCCCGCCATTGCTTTCAGCTTGGGATAAGCATCTCCTTTATTTCCATTGAAAAACAAGACTGTCTTCTTCAGAGTATCAAGGGCAGTGCGTAACTTGATAAGTGAAGTCAGATCAATACATGAAGCCTGTGCCAAAAGCGGCACCAGAAAATCTCTGGCATCAATAAAGCCAGTAGACGGAAAAGATTCCTCAAACATGCAGATCAACTTCATCTCAGCTGTCAACTGAAGCCGCTGCAATATTGGCTCTTCTTCACAAAGGACCTGTTCTTCTTCTACCCTTTTTATGGCATATTTGGTGGAACATCTACCCTTGATAAGCTCCCTTACCTTATCGAACCCCAATTTCTGTTCCAGATCCTTCATTATTAACCAGCCTCTATTTATATGAATTTTCAATGGCAAGCCGTAATTCGGTTGTACTGTTCATCACCCGCAGGATCCCGTTTTCGACATAGGAAATCTCGCCTGTCTCTTCAGATACGACTACGGCCTCAGCATCGGTTTCTTCTGTAATTCCAATGGCTGCTCTGTGTCTCATACCGTAACGGGGATTGATCTTCATATTATCAGTAACAGGAAGCGTACATCTTGCCGCCACAATCTTGTCTTTGGAGATGATCATTGCGCCATCATGAAGAGGCGTATTCTTGAAAAAAATATTTTCTATAAGGCGTCTGTTGATTTTTGCATTGATTTCATCACCCGTCTCAACAATTGATTCAAGTGAAGAGACATGGGTAAAGACTATCAGCGCCCCTGTCTTTGTCTCAGACATCTTTCTGCAAGCGCCGGTAATCTCCTCAAGAGCCTCCGACGAGATCCCGTCAAGACTTTGTCCGAACAAGGCTCTCCATTTACCTCCATTCCTCCTGCCGGAAAAATAACGGGTACCCATGTGAAGCAGGAATCGTCTGATCTCCTGCTGGAATATAATTATGAGAGCTATTACTCCGACACCGAGCACCTGCCCCATTATCATCGACATCAGCTTCATATTCAGTGCGCGGACAATAATCCATATCACATAAAGAAGCAGAATAGCCGTAAAAATACTCATCGCGGCAGTTCCTCTTATGATCTTGAAAACCTCATATATCAGAATCGCCACTAATATGATATCAATAATATCTATGAATGAGATATTTATAAAATCCGGCATAATATGGTTATTTGCTGACAAAGATAATGCAAAGCGAGCAGTTTGCAAAAATGACATCAATTTATTATTATCTTTGAAGAGAGAAATGACGGGAAGGAATTATGTGGCGGAGAATATTCAAATATCATATTTTATACTCTTTCAAATCCTTGAGGGAGTTATTGTTTCCCAGGAAATGTCCTATCTGCGACAGTTGCCTTGACCTTGATGAAAAACTTATCTGTACAGAATGTCTCGACGATATTCCATTTACTTACTTCTGGTTATGGAAGAACAATCCTGCAAAAAAAAGAATGGACTCACTCTGCCCTGTTGAAAATGCTGTTTCTCTTTTTTTCTACAGATACACAGGAGGATACGGACATATTATCCATCAACTGAAATATCATGGAAGAACACAGTATGGTATTGTTTTCGGCAGAATGTTGGGTGAAAAAATGGGTGAAAAGGGGATATTTTCTGACATAGACGCCATTGTACCCGTACCGCTGCATTTTATCAGAAAATGGAAAAGAGGATTCAATCAGTCGGTAATAATTGCAAAAGGAATAGCCTCAGCCTTTACATCCACCGGATTAAAAGAACCGGTCATAGCCTATAACCTCCTCAGAAGGCGAAAAAACACCAAAACCCAAACTCGTCTTTCTTTGGATGAGAAAAAGAAAAATGTCAGCCGTGCATTTCAGTTAAGAAAAATAAATGTTGCAAAAATGACTGATGAGGGGATCAGGCATATCCTGATAGTCGATGACGTACTGACCTCCGGATCCACGCTTGCAGCCTGCACATCATTGCTTACACCTCATTTCAAAGTCAGTGTGGCCACACTTGGCTATGTTGAATAGTCTAAAAACCAAGTTCTGAAATAATATTCTCCATCCCGACATATTTGTCAAGAACCCACAATACATACCTGATATCTACACATACGCAGTTATTTAACCCGGGCTGGTAATAAGCATCTCCGGCAAGAGATTCCTTGTTACCATCAAATGCAAGACCGACAAGCTCTCCTTTACCATTCAGAACAGGACTGCCTGAATTACCGCCTGTAATATCATTGTTAGTCAGAAAATCCACCTGCATCACACCATTATCCCCCCATCTGCCCCAATCGCGGCTTTCAAGAAGCTTTTTGAACTCAGGCTTCATGGAAAAATCATAATCAGACGGATCATATTTCTGCAGAATACCATCAGTAGTACTGCGTTCCAGATCGATCACTCCATCTTTTGGCTCCATTCTAACCACATTTCCATAGGTCAGTCTCATAGATGAATTGGCATCCGGATATTGCATAATTCCTCTCTTTTCCTTTGAGGCATAAAGTTGTCTTGTGTACTCCTTTTCACATTGGTTTATATTGGGAGTCCCCTCTTTATCAACAAGCAGGCGATTGAATCTTACCGTCAAAGGCATATCAAATACCCTGTAAATCGGATCCTGCATATAGAAATCCGGCGAATGGGGCTCCTGGAAAAGCCGGACAAGCTTTGCGGTATCGCCGAAATAGGATTTCTCCCAGACATCCTCCACAAAACCATCAAAATCTCCCCGGCAGGCCGTCTTGACAGAATCAAGATATGGCGATAGATAGCATGAATCGATATTATCACAGAAAATCCTGATCATACTTGAAAAAAGATCTTTTTCCACCCTCATATCCAGATCTCTGTACACATTGAGAATTACTCCGAACTCCTTATTGTCATCAGCAATTACTATACTGTCAGAACTGGACTCCTTCTGCCTGAAGAGAGAACTCAACCTGTAGTAAAGCATTATCAATCTTGACCCTCTGACAATTGATTCCCTGTAATAAGAACTATTCCGTTCAATACTCGACACCGCTTCGTATTTTTCTTTAAGAAGCTCCTTCAGGGAATCACAGTCCATCTCCATCTCCTCTCCGGCTTTGATCCCTGCAACATTTAACTCCCTAAAATATTGCTGCTCACCCTCTTTATATTCCTGGAAATTACTGAGATTGAAGTAATTGTCTGAATACTTCAGTCTGACTGAAGGATCTTCATTCATCCATTTGCCTATGATCTTCATCTGTTCCTTCCTGACTGATATCTCAATAGGAGTTGTTACATTCATACTTTGGAGGATGCTGTATGATGATCTGTACCTGTCAGTATGGCCGCCATAGCCCAACACCATAGCATAGTCGTCTAAATGAATCCCTTCCGTTGAGATTTTCAGGGATTTTTTTGGCTTCAGGGGAATATTATTTTCTGAAAATTCTGCAGGAGAACCGTCAGGAGCAGTGTATATCCTGTAAAGAGCAAAATCACACTTCTGCTGAGGCCATTCCCAATTATCCATGTCTCCTCCATACGCTGCAACAGAAACAGGAGGAGCAGCAACAAGCCTTACATCTTTATAAACCTCGTACAGTGACATATAGTACTTTTCTCCCCTCCACATACAATCACAGGATGCCTCGAGCCCATATTTTGTTTTGTATTTGCCTTCAATCTGAGCAAAAAACCTCCTGGCGGTAAATTTTTTACCGGATGCAACTATACTGTCCCTGCCGTTATTGACCTCCTGGGTAACATCTATTACTTTTCTGAGAAAAAAGACGCTGCATCTCTTCAGGGGCTTCTCCTGTCCCCTTTCAAATGCCCAAAAGCCATCCTCAAGATAATTATGCTCAGGTGTACTCAAATCATGGACATAACTGTACGCACAGTGGTGATTGGTAATCATCAACCCCTCATTTGAAATAACGCTGCCTGTACAATAGAAATCAAGAGCCACTACGGCATCACTAAGTGAAACACCAGCTTCGTCATAAATGACATTCCCCTCAATTTCAAGCCCCTGTGCCTCCATTTTCTGCAGCAACTCTTCTGTCAATGCATGAACCATCCACATCCCCTCATCCGCTCTGCCCGCAAATGGCAAAAGTGCAAATGCCGCAATAAAAATGATACCAATAACTCTTTTCATATTAATTAAAAAATAAAACCAAATCTCAATTTAAATGTATCTCTGTTATTCTCATCTGAAATAATACCTCTTACTCCACACTCTCCGAAAAGATTGACCTTCCTGACATTCCACATATATCTTATATCCGCCCCAACGCTGTATCTCTTTGCCGTATAATAATTAAACTCCTGATTCAATTCATCTTCCAGCACGACGCTTTTTGACCCGTTGCTGATGGCAATTGAAGAGGCCTCATTGAGAATATCAAGCGCGGTCCCATTCCCTTTCCCATATCCGACAGCCGGTGTGATAGAAAGTTCAGATTTTTTCAATCTGACATAATATGTAAAAGAAAAATGGCCGGAATAGTAGTTATAATTCTGACTGAATCTCTGTGGATATTCCTTAAAAGCCCTATCAGCCTTCGAATATCCAAACCCGACAGAAGCTTCCCAGCGAATATCTGTTGGAGATTTCGCCTGTCTGAAAGTATAGTCTCCACTGAATTCACTGTCATTTGCAAAATAACTGTTCATTTTGTCATAATTAACCCATACTCTTATACTTGACTGTGGATCCAGTTCCTGACGCTGTAAATATCTCCAGCCAGAAATTTGCTGACTTGAATAATTAAGTCTGAGGCGGTGCTTCAGACCTTTTTCAAGGAGAGCATTATAACAGAGTTTAAGCGACTCAGCATCTCCGTGTCTCAGATTATTATACCCTGTCTCACTCTGTTTGTCATAGGAATAGAGACCTTTTATTGTCTGATACCATTTAAAGTCCCCGAAACTCACCTGCCATTGTATAGCAGCCTCATACCCATCAGTCTCCTTGAACCTGTCCGTCTCCGAACTTGAAAAGCCAAGACTGTTGTAAAGCCATAGGCCATAGAGTTCAAATAAATATTTTTCAGTTGAAGCGTCTATCTGCTCGTAACTGATTTTTTCGGTTGTTCTGATATAACCGAGAGATAATCCGGCCGTAATATTATTTGCAGAATATGTAATACCCGGCCTGACCTCAAAATTCATATATGTATTTATGTTCCTCAAATCCTTGTGTTTTGCAAGGACAGAAGCGTCATATTTAACATCAGCGCCAAGCGTTAAATGTTTAGAAAGAGGATAAGCGAGCCCTGCTTCCATACTGTAAAGTTCGCTGGAAATATTCCCTGGGATTGAATCACACATCATAAAAGGAGAACTTGAAGGATTTACGAGGCCCCTCCATCTGCTATTAATTAAACCGGAGTAGTTATAACCGAATTTCCCATAAAGGAACATCTTTCCAAGTTTTGAAAAAGAAAAGACATCCAGGCCACCGTTAATTGTTTTTTCAGGATCAAATACATTTCTGAATCCGCCATATTCATATTCTGCAGACAAAGAGGCTTCAGTGTAATTCCCGACATTTATGAGATGCTCATCGTTCTCCCTGAGAAATGCTTTATTGTCTGAAGAAATGCACGCATTCTGCCATGCCATTTTATCGAGAGTCCAAAACTCATTCTGAGCTGCAACAACAGTTGCAACCAGGCAAAAAACCATAATTGATACTATTCTTTTCATAGCTTTCTACTTGTTAAAATGAGGATCAGGATCACAATCGGACTGAAAATCTTCTGATGAATTATTGGTATCCCTGTAAATGACTACTCCGTTCCTGGTTTCTTTTTCCTTTCTTGTCACTACTTTCCCTGAATAGTTTGCAGACTCCATATAGACGTAAGAGGCATCTACCGACTCCGGCAACCTCTTGACGGATTTTGCAGGAGACTGAACGCACTCTACACCGTCAAGAATCCATCCTTTTGCAATATGCCAGTATTTTGTGCCGGAACTCTTTCCCGGCTCATATCTCTCCCAGTCAGCTGCATCTGCAAGATATGCCGCAACGCCCTGCGACGGTCTGAATATCACAACAGCAGGACTGCTAATGGAGAGTGCCCAGGCCGTTCCCAGACCGGCAATAATACGGGTTAGAGGTTGAACTCCGGCAGCTATCTCATGTCCGGACAGTTTATCATCATAAAATCCGAAATCCGCTTTCGACATATCCAGGTGCGAAGTACATCTGTTCGTATGATCGACAGCGCAGTAAGCAAGAACACATGATTTCCCCGGCTCAATATAGTAATTCGAGCCATTGCCCGGTATCATCCAGCACATTCCGGCTATCGCAACAGTGTCTTTTCCCTGCCATGCATTGTTCCCAGTAGTGGAATTATACGGGAAAACACTTGCAACACATAGTGAATCTATATAAAGTCCCTCGGTTCCGTTATTGTAAAGCTCAATATACCTGTCCTTTGTATAACTTGCACCATCAAGTGTCGAAGAACCGTGATAATAGATTTCCCTGATTATCAGGGCACTTGGGATCACAACATTAAATGTCATTGATAACCGCGCTTCAGAAAAACCGCCTGTTTCATCTACTATACCATTTTCAGTAAGGATAAAATCGGTAGCGGAGGCATTTACTGCAATGCCGTTTTCATACCCCGCCGATGCAAGCAGATCATATTTCCCCGGCTGGATAAGAAAGGTTACTTCCCCCGAAGCATTCAGTTTTGAACTGTATGAAAAAGAATTGCTCTTGTTCTGCAATTTTACCGTCACCTCAGAAAGGTCTATCATTCCTTCTGCTGAACTTCCCTCAGGAAGCGAAATGGCAACCTGAAGGGAAGCCATAGTATCTTCCTCTTTCAGGCAGGATGAGAGAATAATCAGAATGAATGCAACAGGTATCAATATTCTATAATTCGTCCTCATACTCTATTTGATTGTAAATTTAACTTCAGCTCCGAAATAAATTTTTGAATTCTTGTCCTGAGCATAGTTAGTGATTGTATTACGAACTCTTCCTCTAAGGTTAAGGAAGTTATTTGCATAAAATGAAACGGTGGCAATCTTTTTTATCTCCTTTGAAACTCTGATATTCAGCAGACCATAAAAAGGATAGCCGCTCTTGATATAATAAGTTGACGTATTTGTCGTAATGATCAGATCCTCGTATTCAGGATCATTTTCCATTTCACGAGTAAACGCGGAAATATTACCGCTTCTGTCCATAATGTAAAGCGGATTTACGCGTTTAATATGCGTTTTATCATCCGCGGCCGCCTGTCCTGAAACCCTGGCAGTGCCTTCATAATAATAGACATTACTGTTTCCGTCAATAATATTCCTATTTGTCGTATTATCCATAAAAACCATCTGGGCTGTAACTGTAACAACCATTGAAATCTTAGGGATATGAGTAATAAATCTGACGTTGGTCGAAAACTTTTCTCTCACCCTGCTGTTTGATGATGTTGCGGATCCGGAATAAATCCCTATATATGGGAAACTTCTTCCATTTACAGTAGAGCCGTAGAGATAATATTGTTCCTCTCCATTGAGAGATTCCATTTTCATATATGCTCCACTCACATTAATACTGGTATTGATGGCCTTGATTTTTGGAAAATCAAATGTAAATTCAACTCCCCATTTGTTGTTGGTTATACCATTAACAGGAATCGAATATCTCATGAAAGTTGTATCAGAAATTGATGGAAGCGCTTCTCCATCAACATATACTGCTCCATTATCATACACGGGCTTCTTTCCGGAAGCGATGATTGCCTGAGTCGGAACACCATTATTCCACGAATAACCGTATCTTGAGTAAATAAGAGGTGTATATCTGGTAGCGAAACCGTAACCATTGGTAAGCTTTTCATTATAATAGACAACGCTTCCGCCTCCCCATTCCGTATCAAAATCAACCCCTGTTTCAAAATTAACACTCTTCTGCAGTTTCAAGTCACTGTTGATCGTACTTACCTTTTGAGTAGTAATGACCGTCAGACCGTAATTATTTGCATCAATGTCATTATAAGAAAAAGAAACTACATCATCATAAGCATCTTCAGGATAGAGATAGATCATAGAGGGCATTTTATAGCTGTTACCCCAACCTGCCCTGGCACTCAACTGCCTGAAGAAACCCTCCTTCCTGTTGAGAATTTCATATTTGGCATTAAATCTCGGTTCAATAGAAGCAAAATTCTTCAGATTCTCTATTTTGTCTGCATATATTCCCGAGAAACGGACACCGGCCTGAAACTCCACGTGCTGCTCACCAAAAAAGTATTTGAAACGGTCTTCAGCAAATGCGGTATAATTATGAACAAATGGCACATCCTTATAGGAACGCTCTCTGTATGATGATGTCCCCGGAGATGGCGGCAATGTAACATCAAACACCTTTCCATTTCCTACGTTACCCTGAACATCATACTCCAGTCCTGCGATGATCTTGTTTGTAACATCCCCGTATCTTCCAAACTGCGATGCGGTGATTTTAGCCTGTGCGTTCACAGGATTTCCGAATATTTCCACATCAGAATAGTATTGATATGGGGTAAAAAAGCCCGTATGTTCACCCTCCTCCATTATCCCTGTACCCGGAATTCTACCTTGAGCAACATAATCCTTTGCCCTGGAGTACTGTTTTGCGTAACTGCCTGAAAACACATAGTCGATATTGGTTATCCACGATTTATTGAGAATCCATTTCCCGTTAATATTCAGGTTCAACCCCTCGTCGAGCTGCTCAAAAAGCTCCTCAAGGAAAAGATCAGGGTCGCTTTTGGTCGATGCTTTTGAATAATTGGCCCTCAACTTCATATTGAAAGTCAGTTTTTCCTTGAAATTATTTGAATATCCAGCCTGAAAATTAATCCTGTCGTATGCCTCGGCAGTAGATCGTATATCACTGTATGCCAAAGCATAATCCATATCGAAATTCATCACCCCCTTCTTCTCTCCAAGAGAGAAACCTTTTCCTGCATAAACCTGCTTCAGAGAGGGGTCGGCTTTTATTCTGAACTCCCATGGCGTGACTCCGGCCTTCGTCTTGACGATAACTGCTCCGGATGTCATATTCCCATATTCAGCCGATGGAATACCCCTTATTACCTCGACAGATTCAATATTGTCAGTTGATATCTGCCTTGTATCCACACTGCTGCCTGCTGTTGAGGCCACATTTGATGTTGTTGAATTCATCACTGTGCCATTATCCAGCACCTGCATATTCGCATCATTTGAAACAGATGCCCCGTCAACGATAAGGGCGGTCCCTGCAATATTTGCCGAGTTATTACCAATATCCCTTATTGATAGTGAATTTACAGTCGTAAGAGTGGGGTTGACGGTAACACTTCCCGGAAGGAGCTGCATTACGTCCGTAAGACTCGAAGGCTGTATATGTTCAAGTGTCTGCTTTTCAATCTTTGAAGAAGAATTAATCTCGCCTCCCTCTTTTGCAATTACGACCACTTCCTGCAGAGAAAGACTTGAAACATTAAGAACAAATTCCTTTTTAATGTTTTTATTTGCTACTGAAATTTCCTCCTTATAAGTTTCGTATCCGAGCATACTCGCCTCAAAACTATACCTGCCGTTTGCCACCCCGTTTATCACAAAATGCCCCTTCTCATCACTGGTTGACCACTGTCCCGACTCCCTCAGTACGACTGTCGCCATAAAAAGAGGCTCTCCCGTCTGGGCATCTCTGATATTTCCCTCTATGGTAAACTTCTGCGCAAACATATTTGAAGAAAGCAGTATGCTCGCCATAAGTATCATAAAACGTTTCATATTCAAGCTTTGTATATGTTAAAAACGGCAGCGGATGCCGCTACCGTTTTAATAGTATATTCGTGTCTGCAGTAGCTATTTAAAGCTTAACGGCACTTCGGTCCCGGCAAACCCTTAATTATATCAGTCTTTTATACAGCGAATATTTGAACCGCCGAAATTGGAAGCATTAGCAACTGTCATTCTCTGGAAAGTCGCATTATTTGTCTCCAAAATGGCCTTATTCATTGAAGAAACTGCACCTGTCTCTTCATTTACTTTATATGAATAATTAGTAGAACAAAGAATATAACCAGGCATAGCTGTACTGTACAAAGCAGTTGCAATAGATGTGTTTTTCTGTCTGAAACCACCAAGAGTGGTACTGAAACCTGCTGACTGAAGAGCTGTCAGCGGAGCGCCTTTCTGAGTGTCTGCATCCCAGTATGCATCAAGGAGAGCCTGCGCTTCAGCCTGAGTAGGAATATGCCACCCATCAGGACAGATACCTTGAACTCCTTCGAATATAGAAATAATATCTCCATCTGTGCTGAACCCAAATGCAGTATTGGTACTATACAGATAGCCCATCGATGCGACTTCCGCATCTGTTGTTGCAACAGCCTTCTTAGCAACATCATAAGGGAACCATATTCCGCTCTCTACCAATTCAGACTGTGTTACCCCAATCTGCGTGAAGTATATCATAAGGGAACCATATTCCGCTCTCTACTGTAGGATCGCTTGAAGGAGTCATTCCGCTTGGGATAAATCTCAAATTTTCAACCATCCACCACTTACCGTCTCCCATCTGAGCAATCTTGTATGTGACACCGCCGTATGTAAGCGAAGGGACATCCTGTGTAATGGTATGTGTAACCTCTTTGGTACTTTCTTCACCGGCTACTGTAAAAGTAATGACATACTGAAGAGTAACCTCTGATTTTGATTCAGGGACAGTGATTATAACAGCTGCGTTACCATCACCGCTTGACGGGCTTAGTGTGATTTTGCTGTCACTGACTGATGATGTCCATGGAAGATTGGAAGCAATTGTCAATCGGATATCACCTCCATCGTATCCGATTGAAGAAGAAACTGCACTGAGACTGACCACAGGGTCAACCACTTTTGAACAAGATGTCGCCATGATAGCGACAGCGGCAATTAAGTAAAAGATTTTTTTCATTGTATCTGATAATTTTGTTTTGTATGTTTCAATTTAATAGAATGTAAATTATGTGTTTATAAGCATTCACAGTGCAGTCTTGCACTCTTTTTGCAGTAGTATTATCCATTGCTTTTGCCCTGCATTAATTACATTTGCAACAAAGGTATAATTTTTTTATAACTTTGCACATCCCCATTAATGATGAAAAAAAGTGTTATTATAATATTGGTTTCTTCAGCGATTGTGTTCGCTCTCTCGCATATCACTTCTTGCGAAAAGTATATATTGCCAAATTTATCCCTAAGCAAAGACACTCTAAGTTTCTCAGCAATTGAGGATTCCGTAAATATTTCTATCAACTCCAATGTTATGTGGGAGTTTGACGAAACAGGCGTCGACTGGATTGTCGTAACCCCTAATTCCGGGGATGAGGCCGATACGGTAAAAGTCAAAGTCTTCGCAAATTCCGAGGCCGCTGAGCGAACCCACACTCTTACTATCACTTCCGAAACCATCTCCCGCAATCTTGTCATAATCCAGGCTGCCGCTGAAACAGAGACTGAGATACAAGAAAAGCAGCCGGTCGAAACCAACTGCTTTTAAGACTTTACAGTAATAGCTTGAATCTATCGCATGCTAAAGCATATCGTTTTAAGTTCAATCTCCTTTTCTGCCGGAGAAAAACAAATCTGTGAATCGCAGCACTGATATTCGCACAATACTTTGATAGTTCCTTCACCTACTCCTTCTACAGGAATGGCAAAGAGTTTTTCTCCCGTATATTGAGTCGTACCGCTTTCATTGAAATATTCATATTGCGGATTTCTAATGGTGCCTGAAGTATAACCTTCTGGCAAAGAGAGAGACACGGAAGTCTTGATATACGGATCACGTTCAGAAACAGTAGCATAGATATGATAACCATTACGAATTTTAACCTTAACTATGACGTACTGTGAACCACCCGGCAAAACCGTCATGGCAGCACCGACTGCAACAGGCTCATTATCATTTGTCTCAGACAAAATAATACCGGAAGCCGCATCATAAATACCTTTTGCGACATAATCATTACCCGGAACTGTCTGATCCATAGTATCCACAAGAAAATACCATCCGCCTGCCTGAGAGAAAAAGAGCCTGTCTTTATTCGAGTCGTACCATTTTCTCCACTGCTGAGGTGTTTCAAATGTACATAGTGTATATCTGTTTAATATACGTCTGGCCTTCTCAACATCCTTTCCGCTCTCCCAAAGCGAGATTGCCGCATCAAGCACCCTCTTGTCCGTATTTGGAATCTGAAGACTTTTTACATCCTCATCAACTATCAGATTATAAAACATTGCCGCTCCATACAGATAGGGTTTATTATCATTTAAAAATGAATGAAATGCCTCCACATCAGTTCCGAATGTTTCATAATATCCTCTCATCTGATTTTCAATATAAGCATCATAACTTTGAGGAATATACTCCTGTGCAGGATATGACATTAATTGAGTCTCATAAGAAGTTAACTTTTCTCCTTTTTTCTGTTTTTCTGCTACTTTAACCCGTATTTCTGCCTGATTTGCATAAAATACTTTCTCCATCTCGATTCTTTCTTTATATGCATTATCAGTAGTCAGATAGTTCAATTCCTTGATGTACTCCTTTGTTGCCGCCCTGTCATAATATTTTCGAGCTATGATGTGCTGACCTTTGAGAGAGGCTGTATAAACCACTGCATTTGCAAATACGGCTTTTGCTTCATCAGTCATAAATTTAGGCGATGCTGAAAATCCCCAGAAAAAGAAATTTCCATGACGCCCGATTGAAACAGCATCAAGTGTTTTTGCACAGACGCCGCTTGAAATCATCTCTGTCTCAGGTGAATCAAGAAAACCCCACGGACGGGAAACCATCCCGACTCTAAAACCTTCATCTGTCATATAACCTTTTGTCTGAACCCTCCACATCGGCAATGTTGCAGGAATCTGGCCATCATAATAATATTTGTAATGGAACGCATCCTCCGGAGTAGGCCTCTCTTCAATCGTCATTTTAACCTTGTAAGGACCCTTGAAAATAGGGTGCTCAGCATTGAAATGGTGTGCATAGGCATCAAGGCACAGGCAATACCAGTCTGTTTTTGTCCCAATTGCACGACCGATAGTTTCCCCCTGTTCTGCAATGAAGATTGCAGGGTAATCAAAATCCTCATTCAAGCGTTTTTCTCTATAATAATCTTTATCTGATCCATCAGAATTCTTAGTTATTTTACGGGACGAAACTGCCGGAATTTTACCGTCAAAGATTGTAACATCATAGTCTGCTGACATCTTAACCAGATAATCTTCCTCTTTGATAACAGACACCGTCTTGAAATATTCTTTCAAATAATTTTCGAACGCTGTCATTCTATCAGCCACTGTCTCAGGTGTACTCTCTTGATAATCCGAAGATCCACCCACATAAAGGATACGCAGATCGCTCTTCTTTTCTGCAAAGAGAGAAAAAGAAAGAGTGAAGGCCACTATAAGCAATAATAACTTTTTCATTTGAATATTATTTTATTTACTAATCAGATTCTTAATAGTTGTATAGAATTCCTCGCTCTCTCCTGAAGCACGATACAGTATCTTGCCATCAGGACTGATAAGAATCTTTGTAGGAAAGCCCTGAACATTGAATTTTGCAACAAAATCATTTTCACCTTTCCCCTGCATTATATTGGGCCAGTCCATATTATTTTTATCCATGCACTTTTTCCACGCTTCAACATCCTTGTCATTTGCAACGCCGACAATCTGAAGGACATCAGAATTATTATCCCTGAATTCACGCATTGCAGGCATTCCTGCAAGGCAGGCACCGCACCATGTTCCCCAAAAGTCAATGATGACATATTTGCCTCTCAAATCTTTAATATCAAACTGTTGACCATCCCGATCGAGACCGGCAAGAGACGGACAGAGTGCACCGACTGCAGCTGTTTTGGCACCCTCTACGCGAGCAAGAGTGGATTTATAGAAATAGTTGTCATGATATTTTGCATCTGTTCTTGCAAGCAACGGCTCAAGCGTAGTCGTCTCTATCTGACTGCGGATCAGCATATCCTCCATCAGCCACAATGCAGCGACGCATGAAGGATGTTCACTGACAAATGATTCGCGAATGCCGGCCACCTGGCGGTCAAGTTCTTCACCACGGTCTGACAACACCTTCTTATCACTTTCAGTCAACGTTGAATCAGTCTCATATTTAATAGAAATATTAGCTCCTTCATTGAGCAGCGGCATCATTTTACTGTTCAACTCTGCAAACATATCATTTTCAGGATCACCGGTAGCATAAACATCCACATAGTCCTTACCGGTCAAATCCCCGGTAACTGACATTTGCAATCCCGGAGAAATGATAATCCAAAGATCAGCAGATTTTACAGGAATATAACCGTGCCCTACCATCTTCATCAAGTACCTGTCACCGAAAGATACTCTTATCACACTCTGTACGGTCGTATTTCCGGAAAGTGTAAATACACCGCCATTAAGCGCAATGCTGCTGCGTTCATCAAGCCCGTCAATCGTCACAGCTTCCTTATCACCGAACACAGTGATATATGCTGTCTTACTCTCAATCCCCTTGATTGAAAAATCAACCTTGTAATTCTGAGCCATAACGCTGCCTGTCATTACAAAGGCGCATAACAAGACAATTATTTTCTTCATATTTATTTGATTATATAAGAAAAGCATCCTGTCGGACAAGACAGCGATGCTTTTCTTCTTGCATATTATTACTAATACTTATTTTGAACAATCACGCCATTACTTGCATCAATATCCGTCTGAGGGATAGGAGCGGCATAACGTCTTGAATTCTTTGTCAACTTATAAGTGACAGGAGACTCACCCGTAAGAACTCCTGCAGAATTATACGGATAGTAGTATCTGGTCAAGTCACCTATATCATCATTGGAATCCTCATTGT
>CAZPLM010000025.1:0-6236 GCA_964587275.1 uncultured Muribaculaceae bacterium
CAATAGGAAACGATGTCATAAAGACTGAAAAAAAGTTGAAAATTATTGATTGGGTGCTACTTGATGAGTGCTGGGATGACCCTCACCGGGAAATGCAATATTTTGTCCAGGATTATCTCGGGAGTATGAAAAAGTATCTTACATATGATGATGTTCCCCGAATTGAAAAATACATACGCTCGAAACAATGGTGGGACACGATAGATTTTCTTGACAAAATCGTCGGCAACATCGCTTTCTCTGACAGTCGCATAAATGAATTGATGCTAACATGGTCTAAGGATGAGAATTTCTGGCTTCGACGTCTGGCAATAGACCATCAGAACGGCAGGAAAGAAAAGACAGATACAGTGCTTCTCGAGACTATCATTTCCAATAATTTGGGAAGCGACGAATTCTTCATCAACAAGGCCATAGGCTGGAGCCTCCGCGATTATTCCAAAGTCAATCCTGAATGGGTCCGCAACTTCATTGACAGATATCGTAACCGACTTGACAAACTCAGCATAAGAGAAGGAAGTAAATATATCTAACAATTGATTTACAAAACACTAACACATACGATTTATTATCATTAACTATCATGAAGAAATTACTTCTACCCCTATTATCTGCATTCTTGATTTGTTCCTGTAGCGGTCCGCAGACATTAGAACAGGTAAAATCAAAATTTGCAGCAATAGACAGCATTAGTATTCATTACAAAATTGAAGGTCACGGCTCTCAAAGCATTGTCTTCGTTCACGGCTTTGGATGTGATATGAATGCCTGGCAAGAGCAGTTCAGCCATTTCAGTAAAAAATTCAGGATGGTATTCATCGACTTGCCCGGCTTTGGCATGAGTGACAAGCCGCACACTGAATATACCCTTGACCTGTTTGCAGATGCAGTCAGGGCTGTGCTGAACAAAGAAAATATAAACAATGCCACCTTGGTCGGCCACAGCCTCGGCACACCGGTTTGCAGACAGGTTGTATTTAATTATCCTGAACTTGCAGGAAAAAGAGTGGATATTGATGGTGTTTACTGCTTCTATCCGGCAGACTCTGCGATGATTGCAGCCTACAAAGCCTTTGCCGAAAGCTTCAAGGGCCCTGATATCAAGCAGACTATTGAAGGGTTCGTCAACTCCCTCTGCATTCCTCAGACACCACAGAAAGTAAGGGACTATGCACTCTCTACAATGCCGGAAACACCTGAATACGTAGCTTATAGCACTATGTCAAATTTGGTGGATGAGAAATGTTGGACTGGCCAGCCAATCATTATTCCAACATTAGTGATCGCCGCCGTCAACTCACAGATTCCACCAGATTATGAGGAAATTCTCTCTCCTCTTTATCCAAATATGGAGTATCACGAACTGGACAGTGTCGGTCATTTCATTATGATGGAAAAACCGGAGTTATTTAATAAAATGCTGGATGTTTTTTTAAAATAATGCTTGACTCGTACCTTGGGGTATAGTATATCTTTGCATTGTAAACGCTTCGCGAACAGTTTTACAAAAAAAATGAACAGTAAAAATAAATTTAAAATTGGAGAGTTTTCCAAACTCAACCGTATAACTGTCAAAACATTGCGGCATTATGAGATAATAGGACTGCTTAAACCTAACGAAATTGACGAATGGACCGGGTACAGATATTATGACGTTTCTCAATTCCGGAAAGTCAGCATAATCTTATATCTTAAAAAGCTTGGATTTTCACTAAGTGAAATCCGCGAAATGTTTGATGACGGGCTTGAATATCCGCCGACAGAGATGATCATGGCTAAAATCGAATCTTGCCGCCAGGGACAGGCGTTCTTAAAGTGGCAGTTAGAAGAACTGATGAATTTGGAAAACCATATCCAAGGAGGAATTAAAATGGAAAAAGTATTTATAAAAACGCTTCCTGCCATCACTGTGGCAAGCTTCAGGAAAGTCATAAAAGATTATGGCGAACTCTCTTATCTGTGCTGTAATGTAATAGGACCGGAAATGCAACGCTGTGGCTGTAAATGCGATAATTTATCATACTGCTATACCGTGGAACACGATAAGGAGCACAAGGTTACAGACATTGATGTTGAATACTGCGAAGCAGTGGATAGCAGATTCCAGGAATCGGACATTCTTAAATGCAGGGATTTGCCTGAAGTAAAAACAGCAGTGTGTATCAATCATTTGGGAAGTTATCATAACTTTCAGCAATCCGTGGCAATTCTTGTGAATTATATTGAAGAGAACGGTTATAAAATAATCGACTACCCCCGCTTCTCATATATAGACGGTCCGTGGAATAAGGAAAATGAATCAGAATACCTGTCTGAAATCCAATTCCCGGTTGCATTGGCATAATGAAATTACAGGGGCTTCGGGCCCCTGTAACTTTATTAATCTTCCAATTTTTTTCTTGCATTTATAGCTTTATCTTGTTAATTTTGGAAAACTGACATCAGAAAAACTATGAGGCGTTGTTTCTTTCTTTTATCTATAATATTCACCATAAGCCTGTTATCGGCCTGTTCCAATAACGAAAATAAAAAAATATTTACGAAGTTTGAAGATATGGAGAATGGCAAAATAGGTGTCATTCTCGGATCATCTGATGATTTTTATATTTCAAAAAAGTTTCCTAACGCAAAGATTCTAAGGTTTGATGCCACGTCTAACCAGTTAGTGGCCCTGCAAAAGAAAAAAGTTGATTTTATTGTAGTTGACAGGATCCAGTATTTCGCTCTTCACAGCACAGAGGGGAAATACAGTGTTTTGGTGGATTCAATTTTACCGGAACCGTTAGCTATCGCTTTCCCTAAAAATGAAGATGTTCTTGTAAAACAATTCAACCTGTTTCTAAAAGAATTCCGTGAAAGTGGCGAACTTGATAAAATGGTAGAAAAATGGGGAGAGCCCGATGGAGATCCTCAGATACCTGATCTTTCTGATATTCCACGAAGCGGGAAGCCTCTGATAGCAGCAGCAAGCGGTGAATGGGAGCTTTTCGATTTCATTAAGGATGGGAAAAACACCGGAATGGATATAGAAATTGTTGAGAGATTTGCAGCAACTATTGGAAGGCCTATTGAATTTTTCAATGTCAGTTACAGTTCACTTATTCCTGTGCTTACTACAGGAAAATGCGATATGCTGGCTGCAAGTATGGCTGTGACAGCCGAGAGACAAAAGACCGTTCAATTCGCCGATCCTTATTTTGTCTCTTATGTCAGTATCATCGTAAGGAAAGAAAATCATCCGGATAATCTATCTTCCAAGGCAAACAGCGATGAACCCGAGCCTGTTCTCCTGGGAGACGGCAGTGATGTAGCTACATCCACAATAGGGGTACTTACCGGATCGACATCAGAGATTTTCGTCAAGTCATCATTTCCCGATGCTGATATAAAATGCTTCGATGATGTTTCTTCGGCACTGGCGGCACTCTCTGCTCAAAAAGTAAAATATGTCTTTACCTGCTATACTACTGAAGTATGCGCTGCCCGTCACAACAAAGAGCTTTACGTGCTCCCCAAGTCATATACTGACGACTCTTCATATATCGCTCTCCAGAAAAACTGTGACCCTGAGTTATTGAATGGAATAAACGGGTGCATAAGGAAAATGCGCGAGAACGGTACTCTTGAAGAGATGGAGAATCGATGGATCAGATCCACAAGCGACAATTATGAAATGCCCAATCTACCTGAAAACCATTTTGAAAAGGTACTGAGAGTTGGGACATCAGCCGACAGAGAGCCGATGATTTTTATTCAAAACGGCAAAATCACAGGTTTCGACTGGGAACTGATAAGCAGGATTGCCTACGATCTTCAGATGAGAGTTGAGTTTACCGACATGAAATTCGCAAGCATGATTGCGGCGCTTTCTTCAGACCGCATTGATGCAATTGTTTCTAATTTTTCCTATACAAAAGAGAGGGCAAAACAGGTCACTTTCACTGACTCATATTTTTATAATCCTCAGAAATTCATTACAAAACAGAAATTGGAAAAGAAAGTTGCCAAAACGCCATTCTTCACTCAACTAAAAAACAGCTTCGAGTCAAATCTGGTCACCGAAAAGAGATATATGCTTATTGTTGACGGGCTTTGGAATACGATCATTATCTCTTTGTTCTCTCTAATTTTTGGAACTTTGCTTGGAAGCGGCATTTGCGCCATGAGAATGAGCAGACGAAAATTTCTTTCAAAATCAGCAATTGTATATATAGACTTTATGCGCGGAATACCGACTTTGGTCCTCCTGATGATAATGTTCTATGTCATATTTGCAAAATCACACATCAGTGCGGTGAATGTTGCAATCCTGACTTTCGGACTCAACTTTGCGGCCTACTCGAGCGAAATATTCAGAACCGCTATCCATGGTGTCGGAACAGGTCAGAAAGAAGCAGGGATCGCATTAGGGTTCAATAAATTACAGACATTCCTTTTTATTATTTTCCCTCAGGCTGTCAAAACCGCTCTTCCGGTTTATAAGGGTGAGATGATTTCTCTGATTAAGATGACTTCAATAGTAGGATATGTTGCTGTTCAAGATCTGACCAAAGCCTCTGATATTATCAGAAGCCGCACGTTTGACGCATTCTTCCCTCTTATACTTGTAGCCGTAATTTATTTCATTCTTGCATGGCTATTTGCAAAAGGGCTGGAATTATCTTTCCGATCTTCCGACAGGCATCCCCAAAAACAGTAAAAAGCGTTTTTTATTATATTTGTTTATTACTATGACTTTCGCTATGAAAAAACACCTCGGTCTGATTATTTCCTTCCTGATGACAATTTCCCTGATGTGTTCCTGCTCATCAGGAGAAAAAAATGCAAAACAGGGATTTCCTGCCTTTGAAGATGCCAAAGTGGGTGTCCTCGTCGGGACCTCTTACGAGAGTTATCTGTCAAAAAACTACCCTAACCTCAATAAATACTGCATGGACAACAATGCAGATTTATTTATGTCGCTTGATCAGGGTAAAATTGATATTTTCATGTACGACGTACTCTCTTTCGTCCTTGATGACACAAGGTCAAAGGAAAAATATATGATTGTCAAGGACTCTCTTGTAATAGATCATATGGGAGTCGCATTTCCAAAGAATTCAGAACTTTGCGGTAAATTCAATGAATTTCTCGCTGAAATCAAGAGCAATGGGACCTGGCAGCAAATTTATGACAACTGGCTGGTACCGAACGGACCAAATAAAATGCCTGATTTAAGTAATATTCAACGCAGTGGAAAGCCACTAAGAGTAGCATGTTCCGGAGCTTATGCCTATTTTGATATGATTGTTGATGGACAAAATGCCGGATTTGATCCTGAAATGATGCAGAGATTTGCGGCATGGTTAGGAAGGCCGGTTGAATTTCAAACAATGAACTTCAGTTCTCTCATTCCATCAATCACCTCAAACAAATGCGACCTTGCAGCCTCAAGTATTTCCATTACAGAAGAGAGAAGCAAGATGGTTGATTTTTCCGATGAATATGTCTCATCCCGCGGTGCCGGACTTGCACTTAGAGCCAGAGTGGAAGGCAATGGTGAGGCTGTTGCAGCACAAGAGAATCCTGCTGATTACTACCCTATTCTAAAAGATAAAAAAGTTGGAGTTCTGGTCGGAAGCACCCATGAAAAATACATTACATCCCTGATGGGTAATGATATCAAATTATCCTGCTATGATGCTGTTCCTGACATGTATCTTGCTTTGGATCAGGGTAAAATAGATTATGGAGTAGATGACGGACTTTTATTCACACTCACAAATTCAAAAGGCAACCATTATGAGGTGATAATTGATACATTACTTTCTGAAACTCTTGGGTTCACATTTAATAAACAGCAAACCGCGCTGAGAGACTCTTTCAACTCATTTCTTGCCGACATAAAAAAAGACGGACAATACCAAAAGATACATGACAACTGGCTTTCGCCCGACGGAGCCAATACAATGCCTGATTTTTCCGATATACCGAGATCCGGAGCGCCAATACGTGTCTCATGCAACGGAAGTGTGCATTACTTCGATATGATAGCCAACGGCAAACACGCAGGAATAGATATTGAGATCATTGAGACTTTCGCGGCATCCATTAAAAGGCCTGTCGAATATTACACAGCCTCATTCGCGGGAACACTCACTTCAGTTATTACAGGAAAGACTGATATGGGATGCGGAGGTGTCACAATTACTGAAGAAAGAGCCAAATCACTTGACTTCTCGGATACTTATGTAGTA
>CAZPLM010000025.1:6246-14648 GCA_964587275.1 uncultured Muribaculaceae bacterium
TGTAGTATCCTATTCTACCGTATTTAAAAAAAGAGGAAAGTCTGAAGCCACTATTTACGGCTCCATGGATGATCTGGATCATGGGATCATTGGTGTAATGACGGGGTCTGCTCAGGATATTAATGCGACAAAAGACTTTCCTGAAGCCACTCTGATGAGAGCCGAACATCCGGCGCTTATCAGTGCTCTAAAGGCACATAAGTGTGACTGCATCCTCCTCCCTTATATTCAGGGAATGGAAGTTATAAGGCAAAACCCTTCTTTATGTTTTGTCAATCAAAAGCTTTATAATGCAGAACTTGGGATTGCATTTAACATTAATAACACTGAGCTGAGAGACAAATTCAATGAATTTCTTAAAACAGTCAAGGGGAACGGTCTGTATGACTCTCTCTCTCAGAAATATCTCCTTAACAATGCCGGCCCTGACTCTATTGACGAGAAATTTGACAGGGGAGATCCTTCATTACCTAAATTGAGGGTTTGCACAGACGGAACGACATATCCTTACAATTTCCAGAAAAACGGAATCCTGATAGGATTTGATATTGAACTATCAATTGCATTTGCGAAATACATAGGTAGATACGCCTCCTTCGACATGACTCCGTTTGAGACCATAATCCCCGCAATTTCCGTGGGAAAGGAAGACATGGCGGCTTCTATGATAATGATTACCGCTGAAAGAAGAAAAGCTGTAAGTTTCTCTGATCCATACGACTACGGATATACTGCAATTATTATCCGTAAAGAAAACCAGGCCGGTCAGGATATTACTTCAGCAGGAGAGAAAAAAGTACCTTTCTTCACAAAACTAAAACACGCCTTTACCAACAACCTCATAGCTGAAAAACGATATAAATTGATTCTTAGCGGTTTGTGGAACACAATCCTGATTTCCATTTTTTCAGCACTGCTTGGAACACTGCTTGGAGCCGGAGTATGCGCCTTGAGAATGGCAAAATCAAAACTCCTTTCAGGAACGGCTAAGGTATATATCGATATAATGAGGGGCACCCCTATTCTTGTATTCTTGATGATTGTCTTCTATGTTATTTTTGCCAAAGTCAATATTTCCGCAGTAATAGTCTCCATAATAGCTTTTGCAATGAATTTTGCCGCATACGCCAGCGAGATGTTCCGTACTGCAATTGAAGGGATTGACCGCGGACAATCGGAAGCGGGATCAGCAATGGGTTTTACCAAATTATCCACATTCAAATTTATTGTATTGCCACAGGCAGTCAAAAGGGTAATGCCGGTTTATAAAGGTGAACTCATCTCACTGCTCAAAACCACCTCAATAGTTGGTTATATTGCTGTTCAAGACCTTACAAAGGCATCTGATATAATCCGCAGCAGAACATTTGATGCATTTTTCCCTCTGATAGTCATTACTATCATTTATTTCATCCTCGCATGGCTGCTTGGAAAGGCTCTGGATATGTTGAACTCTAAAGTAAACAAAAGAAAATGATAACTGTAAACCATCTCAGCAAACGGTTCGGAGAACTCGTAGTTCTGAAAGACATTTCAACTGAAATCAACAAAGGAGAAGTTATCTCCGTTATTGGACCGTCCGGCACAGGTAAAAGTACTTTCCTGCGCTGCCTGAACCTCCTGGAAAAGCCTTCAGGCGGATCAATCATCATCGGAGATGTCAATATTCTCGACAAAAAAACCGATGTGGCCGCCCTTCGTCGAAAAATGGGAATGGTATTCCAGTCTTTCAACCTGTTCGACCACCTCTCTGTAATGGAAAACCTTACCATAGGACCGATCAAATTATTGGGCAAAAGCAAGAGCGAAGCCGAGGATAGAGGAATGGGACTTCTTAAAATGGTGGGACTTGCAGAGAAACATAATTATTATCCTGACCAGCTGTCAGGAGGGCAGAAACAAAGGATAGCAATTGCAAGATGCCTCTCCATGGATCCTGAAATCATTCTGTTCGATGAACCAACTTCTGCACTTGACCCTACAATGGTCAGTGAGGTTCTCGGCGTAATCCGCCAGCTCGCAAGAGACGGAATGACTATGGTCATCGTCACACACGAAATGAATTTT
Organism: uncultured Muribaculaceae bacterium; assembly: GCA_964587275.1. Taxonomy (GTDB): domain Bacteria; phylum Bacteroidota; class Bacteroidia; order Bacteroidales; family UBA932; genus CAZPLM01. The sequence continues at coordinate 8,314 of CAZPLM010000025.1, forward strand.
GCAAAAGAAGTAAGCACCAGAGTCTTCTATATGGATGAAGGTATTATTTACGAAGACGGGGATCCGAAACAGATATTCGAACATCCTCTCAAGGAAAAGACACGTATCTTCATCAACAGGATCAGGAACTTGAGCTTTACTATTACAAGTCCTGCATACGACCTTTATGCGCTCAACTCTGAAATAGAGAAGTTCGCGGCAAAATATTTCTTCTCAGGCAAAAGAACACACAGTCTGCTCCTTCTTACCGAGGAACTCCTTCAGATACTTCCTCTCAACAACGGGGTGGAGTTGACAATGGAATACAGTGAAAAAGACAGTTCTGTCCACTACAAGATTGTGGTAAACATGCACAAAGATGCAATTATCGAAAATGAGGAGACAGATCCATTAAGTCTCTCCATAATAAAGGGCATCTGTACATCGATTCACGAAAACGTCTCGGAAGAGGGCAATCTTATAATCGAAATGACTCTAAACGAATAAACTCTGTTTATTTGTCGTGCTCACAACAGTCATCGTTACATACATAGCCGATTGGCTCTGTTTCAATCGTTGCGTGGGCAATTCCGCGTTCTGAAAGCAATCGACGGATGTCAGTCTTGATCCTTTCACTGCATGCCACATCCTCTACAGAAACATGGACAGTCATTGCATTTTCGGAAGTTCCCAATGCCCAGATATGAATATGATGAATACCGGAAACTCCATTAACGGAAAGGATTTCCTTTTCTATCTCATCTATATCTATTGACTCCGGAACCGCATCCAGGGAAAGTTTTAAACTCTCCTTTAGCAGATTCCATGTAGAAATAAAAATAATCGCGGCAATCACAAGTCCGATAATCGGATCGATTACCGACCAGCCGGTATATTTAATAATTATTCCTGCAACGACTACCCCCACAGAAACAAGAGCATCCATGGTCATGTGAAGAAAGGCTCCCTTTATATTCAAATCCTTCTTGCGGTCTTTCATAAAAAGCATTGCTGTGGCAAAATTGACCACTATTCCTACTGTAGCGACCCAGATCACCATATCTCCGTCAACAGGCTGAGGATTTGAAAATTTCCTGATGCTCTCGATGACAATCATGCCGATAGCAACCAGCAATATGGAGGCATTTATGAGAGAAGCAAGGATAGTGCTCCTGCCATAACCGTATGTAAAACGTTTATTAGCCACCTTTCTTGCCAGATAAAAAGCAAGCCAGGCAAGAAGAAGAGAGACAGTATCACTAAGGTTGTGCCCTGCATCGGAAAGCAGCCCCATCGAATTTGAAATAAAACCCGCAACCCCTTCGACAATGACAAATATCAGATTGAGCAATGTGCCAATCACAAACGCCGCGCTCAGCGAGGATACTGAATGATCGTGTTTTTTTTCGGTCTCCATAAATTTCCCTTTTTCAATCAAATGTTCAAAGGTAATAATATTATTCTTGCGACATTTTATGAAATTTGTATGGAATTGACGGGATTGTTTCTAACAGCGTGCGTAACCTGTAAAACTATCGTAATGACAGTAATTGCAAGGGTGATAAACAGTGAGATAATGAATATCCACGGATCTATTGACACACGACCGGCAAAGTTCGAAAGCCATATTTGTCCGATATATATCACTATTGGAATAGATATTATAAAACATATAGCCAGAAGGATCATATAAGGACGGCAGAACATCAGGAGTATTTCCTTTTCCATTGCGCCATTAACTCTTCTGATCGCAATTTCCTTGCGTTTCTGCTGGCAGTCAAATAGAACAAGCCCGAAAACACCAATCATGCAAATGATTATCGCAAGTATACTGAATGCTTTTATTGCCTTTTCAAAATCCCTGTCGCTCTGAAACCGCTGTTCAATTACTGAAGAAAAAGGCTCAAGACTTTCAGGAAATGACGGATCAGCATCTCTTATGATTCTATTAATGTCACTCGTTACAACCTGAGGATCAGATCCATTAATTGTCCTGATATAAACATAACAATATCCTTCCGTATCCCCACCCCCAAAAGAAACCATTATTGTCGGATCTGCTTCTTTTTTGAGCGAGTAAATCTTTATATTATCAGTAACACATTTTACTGTCACATCTCCGTATCCGTATGATGTATTTTCTCCAACGCTCAGACCTGTTTCAATCTTTGCGGCTTTATTTAAATATATCATCGGAACAGGTTTTCGCCACTCTTCCCTTGTCGGATATGAACCTTCCAGTAATGGTATTCCTATTGTCTTCAAATAATTCCATGAAACAATCATTGCTGTTACAGGCTGTTGTTGTCCTTTTACTTCCAGTGACCATTTCTGATAATTGTCACGACTGCATAACTTGTCCATTGCGAATGCAACATCCTGTACATACGGCAGCGCATATATCCGCTCTTCCAAAGAGACTATGTCAGCAGAATCAAGACTTCCATTTATTTCCGAGAGATAAAGATTATCCTTGTCAAACCCGATATCTCCGCCCTGCATATATTTATTCTGTTTTTGAATAAGCAGCGAACAGGATATTAATGATAGAGAAATAACAAACTGAAATGCAACAAGTATCTTTCGCAAAATCAAGCCTTTTGGAGAAAGACCGAAACTCCCTTTAAGCACAAGCGCCGGAGAAAAAGAAGTCGAATATTTTGCCGGATATATTCCGGCCAACAGTCCAATAATAATTGACAGTAAAAGAGTTCCCAATATTATATCCCAATTATCAATTAAACTTGTTGAACAAGTGACAATAGTGGATAAGCTGCTGTTGCCGGTAATATAGACTAAAAGAAAAGAAATGACCGCTGAAATCACTGTTGTCCAAACTGCATCCTCAACGAGGTCGCGTTTAAGAGCAGCATTTGTACTACCAAGCACCTTCTTTGTATTAATGCTCTTTATTCTGAAAGGGACCAGTGCCATTGAAAAATTTATGAAATTAATCGTGGCAAGTAATATAATGAGTATACCTATACTCAAGAGTATTAACGTAGTAGAAAGACTGCCATGTTCTGATCTGTCATCATAAAGACAATCGTTGCAGAAGTAAATGTCCCTCAGAGGACGAAGTGACAAATTTGCTGCATCAGAATAGATGCTTTTATCATTTTTTTCATAATTATCAATGACTGCAGCTACATCATCCTTAGATTTCAACTTCAGGTAAAGAAAGTAATTGTTATTGGTCCACAGTCCTATTTTCCTGTCCGAAAGGGGAACATAGACAACATTCTTCAACTGTGAACTTTTGAAGTCCTCATAGACACCACCAACATAAAGAACATCATGTTCGACTTCATATACATACTCACGAGTATTGACGACTTTCCCAATCGCACTGCTGCAATCGCCGAACATTCTTTCCGCCATGCTTCTAGGAATAATGATATTATCTGGCTTTTCAAGACATTCCGCACTCCCCTCCACCATTTCAAAATGAAATGTCTTGTAAATATCACGCGAACATGGATCGAAGTCAAGTTTGAATCCCTGCGGTCCCTGGGACCCGTCAACAGTAACATAAATAAGATCCTGAAATGGGAAAATTACCGTGCCCGATTCAATCAGAGGTGAAGAATGAATTATATCCTCTGCCATTGCACGAGGAAAAATCGGAAATTTCTGTCCTATTTTACCCCAATCGGCATACTCACCGCCGGCAATAATTGATTCAGCCCTGAATATTCGCTCATTATCCCGAGTCTGGCTGTCAAATGAAAATTCATGCCTTACCTGCATCATAATGATTGCAAATGCGGCAAAAGCGATAGACAAACCGATAATATTCAGCAGATACGCTGATTTCATTCTCACTACATTCTTAAAAAAAGTCATTATTGATATCGTTTTTCTTTGCCTTTGGTTGTGCCATATCCGTGCCATCACGCATAAACAGCTGATTATCTATTTATTACAAATAGACACCTGGCATAAAAATGTTAAAAATTTTTACACCATTGTAAAAAAACAATACAAACTGCAATTATTCAATTATAATTGCACCGAAAAGTCTAAAGAAAAGCTATCCGGCCTCCCTCTTCACCTACATCCAGGCTTATATTGCGACCCAGGTAGAGGCTGACATTCGGATCTTCGTGACCGCATGGAAGACCGTACATGACAGGAATATTCAATGGGAAGGTATATTCATTGATCAAGTCATATACACTTCTGTTCCAATCTTTTTCCTCCAAGGTTTCAGAAAAATAGCCCACAATTATTCCCTGGCACTTATCCAGATGACCGCATTTGCGCAAATGCCACAATTTGCTGTCGATAGTGTACATTTTTTCAGAGACATCCTCGATAAAAAGAATTGTCGGCTTGGAGAAATCGTTGTCATACGGCGTATTTATAAGATTCCTCATCAATGTAAGATTGCCTCCTGCAAGTTTACCCTCTGCACTTCCATTTTTATTGTATTTATGAGGCAAAGTTACATAAGACTTGGTCTTGCCGAAAAGTGCATTTTTCAAGGAGAGTCTGGATTCTCCATTCCCGTCACCCTCGAACGTTCCCGGCATTGCACCGTGAATTGACTCCATACCAATGCTTTGGAGAGCATAATGAAGAATTGTAATATCGCTGAAGCCAACATACCATTTAGGGTATTTCTTAAAAATGTTCAAGTCAATGTGGTCAAGGGTACGCATTGTCCCATAGCCTCCCCTTATAGACAGGACTGCCTTGATTTCAGGATCTTCAGCCATTTTGATAAGGTCCTCAGTCCTTTCTGCATCAGTGCCTGCAAAATCGCCTGGCGTCTTTGCTGCCAAATGCTCTCCGATCTTTACTTTCAATCCCCATGATTCAAGTTCCTCTTTCCATCCTGCAGCAAGTTGTTCATCCTTTGCTGCTGAAGCGATCGCTATCACACCGACAGTATCGCCTTTTTTTAAAAATTGTGGCCTCATATTATAATTATCTATTAAAATCAGTAATCAAATTTAACAAATACAGATTATTCTTCACTCAAAAGAGTTTTATATTTACGTGAAATATCAAGTTCGATTTCTCCTATCGACACGGAATTGGCACTATAACTTCTTATGTGGTTTTTATTGACAATATATGAACGATGAATACGAACAAAGCGTTCATCAAGAATCTCTTCCCATCTTGATATTTTCATTTTCGTCCTGCATTTTTCCCCTGTGGTCGTCATTATCCAGACTTCATTATTATTTGATTCAATATAAATAATAGTATCCAGTTCAATTTTGATTTTCTTTCTTTCAGAAACAAATTCAATATACTTTTCTTCCACAGGACGCTTCAGACTGAACAACTTACGTTCAAGGAATAAATTAATGCCGGTAAAGAGAGATACAATCATAAAGAGAAAAACGGGATTCATCATAATATTCTCAGGATTAACCTTCAGCAGATACCAGTGAACGAGAATAATATTCAAATAAATTGTAACAAGTACTGCAGAGACAAGATAAATAGTGTCGTATATTCCTTTCCGCCTATTTTTATATGAGATGCTTTTGGAAAAATATTTTGTCATCAAAGCTCCCGGAAGAATTGAAGATGAAATGAGGAAAGCCTCTCCAAAAGAATAACTCGTACTTAAAAGGATAAGACTTAGAACAATAATTGCGGCCAACCAGTATAATATGGAAAACACTAATTGTTTCATCTTTTTTTCCCAAAATTAATCATTAAAACATGAAAGAGCCATATCTATACAGCCCAAAATTGCCAAATAGATGGTTTTGACACCACAATCGATGGTTTTGAATTTTGAATTACTACCTGTTGTAGTGACCTTTGCAGTGTTAATAATTCTTAAAAATAATGGTTATGATTAATTTATTTATTTCGGGCGGTCCTTTGTATATGGCTGTCCTTACAATTATCCTTGTTGCGGTTTTTGTTGCAGCATGGAAAGCTCCTGCATGGGTCAAAGAATTGGGCCTTATGGGGCTTGTATTCGGCGTATTTTCAATGGCGGTAGGTCTTGCCGTTGTATTTGATGCTCTTCAGTCCGCCGGCAGTATTCCTACCTCCGTACTGGCAGGAGGTTTGAAAGTCGCGCTCATTCCTGTCATTTATGGAATGGTGATTTTTTTCATCTCTTTGATAATAAGGATTGTTCAGAAACCGCGTATTTAATATCATCTGAATATCTTTTCTGCCGTAATTGATATAATCTCTTCCATACAGCATAAAAAAATATTCACATTTTTTTGAAAGAAAGAAAAAATACCTATCTTTGCACTCCTTTTAGGGAAGAACTTATACTAACTCCTGTTTGGGGAGGATCAGGATTACCTGAGGGTTCTATTGGAGAGGTGGCAGAGTGGTCGATTGCGGCGGTCTTGAAAACCGTTGAACTG
>CAZPLM010000026.1:0-6498 GCA_964587275.1 uncultured Muribaculaceae bacterium
CCTGCCTTTTTGTGGAGAGCTTTATATGGGTCATCTGCGTTACAGCACAACCGGACGCTCTGGACTGGCATACGTCCACCCCTTCCTAAGAAGGGATAACTGGAGAGCCAAAAGCATGCTGGTTTGCGGTAATTTCAACCTGACAAACCTGAATGACGTCTTTGCAAGCCTGACCTCAATGGGACAACACCCGCGCTCCAAAGCAGACACATTTCTGATTTTGGAACAAATGGGGCATTTACTGGATATGGAGGTTGAATATCTTTACAGACAATGCAAAGCTGAAGGGCTGACCGGCCTTGATATTACCAGAGAGATTGACAACAGAATGGATATTTCCCTCCTGTTAAAAAAAGCTGCTCCGGTATGGGATGGCGGATATGCGATTTGCGGTATGACAGGAAGCGGAGAGTCATTTTGTGTTCGCGACCCGTGGGGCATCAGACCTACATATTATTATGTAAATGATGAAATTGTGGTTGTTGCATCAGAAAGACCTGTAATTCAGACAGTGATGAATGTTCCTTTCGGCTCTGTAAATGAACTTCAGCGAGGCAATGCCATTATTGTCAATAACCGCGGAAGCGTGCAGATCAAAGAGATCATTCCTCCAAAAGAAGAAAAGGCGTGCTCATTTGAAAGAATTTACTTCTCCAGGGGCAGCGATGCTGAAATATACAAGGAGAGGAAAAACCTGGGCAGAAACCTTGTTGAACCTGTTCTTAAGGCCGTCCATTACGACTTTGCAAATACAGTATATTCATTTATCCCTAACACGGCTGAAGTAGCCTACTTCGGAATGCTCCAGGGATTGGAAGACTGTCTCAACAAGATGAAGAAGGATGAAATCCTCGCTCTGAAGGAGATTACCCCCGATAATCTTGGGAAAATTCTCTCAATGAGAGTCAGAAGCGAAAAGGTAGCCATCAAGGATATAAAACTCAGGACATTTATTGCAGAAGGAAAAACAAGAAATGATATGGCCGCCCACGTCTATGATGTTACATACGGAACTATTCGCAATAACATTGACAATCTTGTAGTTATTGACGACAGCATCGTCAGGGGCACAACTCTCAAACAGAGTATTATCAAGATACTCGACAGGCTTCACCCGAAAAAGATCGTGATAGTATCATCTTCTCCTCAGGTACGTTATCCTGACTGTTACGGTATTGATATGTCAAGTATGGGTGAATTCATCGCATTCAAGGCGGCAATGTCCCTTATCAGAGAACGCAAAATGGAGCAGCTTGTACTTGAAATTTACAATAAGGCCAAACTTCAGGATGGGAAAAAGGGGTTAACCGCCCCTGTAAACTATGTAAAGGAACTTTATGCACAGTTCTCATATCAGGAATTATCTGACCGAATTGCTCAACTTCTGATCAGCCCTGAAATAAATGCCGAAATAGAAATTGTCTATCAGGATCTTGAAGGTCTGCACAACTCGTGTCCTCACAACCATGGAGACTGGTATTTTACCGGTGATTATCCTACACCGGGAGGAATGAGATGGGTAAACAAAGCATTTATAGATTATATTGATAATAATTTATAAATTTGAACATAAAACCTTGAAGAATCTACCTATGAAACGTATCTCCTTATTGTTAAGTTTTCTGTTGCTTCTGACCTCCTGCTGTTGCAATAATGACGGCGGGCTGAAAAAAACAACTCCGGAATCAGTCGGCATGAGTTCCACAAGACTCGCCTGCGCAGATTCAGTTATCAACCATGCAGTGGCTAACAGTGAAATACCGGGAGCCGTCCTTGCGGTTGTCAAAGATGACAAATTAGTCTACCTTAAAGCATACGGGCATAAAAGTGTCGTTCCTGACACTTTGCCAATGACGGTTAATACGGTATTTGACCTTGCCTCAGTCAGCAAGTGCGTAGGTACAACACTCTCTTTCATGCAATTAGTTGAGCAGGGTAAAGTGCGATTGACAGATAAGGTCTCAGATTATATCCTCGGGTTTCTCCCATGGGTCGATCCGGAAACAGGTGACACGGTTGATATTACCATCAAACACGTGATGACCCACTCATCCGGTTTACTGCCATACGTCGATATGAATTCTTTTGTTGCGAAATATGGCGAAAACTGTCCTGATTCCCTAATGAAGCATATTGCTGTTGAAATAACCAGATCATTCAGGCCCGGTACCGATTTTCAATACAGCTGTCTCAACTTCGTGACTGTCCAGAACATATTGCAAAAAATCACAGGCGAAATGCTTTGCGACTACGCTCAGAAAAATGTATTTGACCGTCTTGGCCTCAAACATACCTGCTATAATCCGACAGGAGAAATTGTTGACTTGTGCGCTCCGACAGAAGTTCAGCCTGACGGCAAGCCTCTGATCGGTGTTGTGCATGATCCTTTGGCAAGAAGGCTCAATCAGGGCAATTCCGGAAATGCCGGCGTATTCTCAAGCGCTGAGGATCTTGCAGTTATAGCTGCTGCAATAATGAACGGAGGAGCCATAAACGGCCACAGGATCCTCTCCCCTCTCACTGTCAAGACGATGTGCACGGTACCTTCAGAAATTGATCCGAAGGTTGGAAGAGCGCTCGGCTGGGATTCATACAGCAGACAAAGCGGTAATAGAGGTGATCTGTTTGACAGAGAATACACTATCTGCCACACAGGCTACACGGGAACTGAAATGGTGATGGATATGAAAAATAAAGTTGCCGTTATCCTTCTTACCAACAGGGCTCACCCGAGTGATGGAGGAGCTGTTTCAAGAACTCGCGCAGTTGTAGCGAATATTGTAGCAAGCTCAATCATTAATTGAGAACTTGATGAATTTCATTAATAAAGTACTAATAAGGAGAAGTTTTGAAGAACTCGTCTCCTTAACACAGGATAGGAAGATTTATATAATAATTGACCGTGAGGTTGAGACGTTATATGGTAATGTGTTTTCCTATCCGAAGATATTTATTGATGCCGTTGAAGAGAAAAAAAATCTGGATTTGGTCAAATCCGTCATTGAGCAGCTTGTCAAACTCGGCGCTGATAAGGAATGTCTTCTTCTGGGTATCGGAGGCGGAATTACCATTGACATCACCTCATTTGTGGCAGCAATCTACAAAAGAGGAGTCCACTTCGGCCTTGTCCCTACGACTCTTCTCTCTCAGGTAGATGCAGCAATCGGAGGAAAAACAGGCATCAATGCTCTTCAGTACAAGAACATTATCGGACTGTTCAATATTCCTGAGTTCGCCTACTGCTGTCCGGTGTTTTTGAAAAGCCTTAGTTCCAAAGAGTATCTGGATGGCGCATCTGAAATGCTGAAAATATTTCTATTATCTGATAAGAAAAAATACAGCCAGGCAGTACGATTTTTCTCTGCACATCAATCCTTTGACTTTGACAGCGCTGATGACCTGGTCTCCCTTATGAATTACGCCATCAAGGAAAAGTGTGAAATTATTGATAAGGATTTTAAGGAGAAGGGACCACGAAGAATACTTAATCTCGGCCATACATTCGGTCACGCAATAGAAAGGGTCAGCGGGAACAAGGTTACCCATGGAGAAGCTGTCAGTATCGGTATCGTAATGGCAGCTGCCGTTTCTCACAAACTCGGACTTACCAACAAGAAAACTCTGGACAAGATCGCCGGTGATCTGAAAGAAATTGGTCTGCCTGTAGAAACTGACGTAAAGATCACATATCTATTCGACTCTATTGAAAAAGATAAAAAAAAGGAGGACGGATTTTTATATTTTGTCCTTCCGGTTAAAATCGGCTCTGCAAAGATAATTCACATTCCATTTGAAAAATTCAAAGAACTGTCCATCGAACTTTGGGGTAAAGAATAACATTATGAGACGTTTCTCAATTATTGCACTTGCAGCCATTCTTTCACTTGCCTCCTGCGGCACTGCAGGCAAGATTGCAGACCCTGTCTCCATCTATCTGGCAGACAGCATTTCTGTCCTCATCCCCCGCTGCGAAAATGTCCTTGCTGCAGCTTATATGGCACAGGAGCTTGTCGGAGAGAGGAATGACGTTCCGGACTGGGAGGGATTTCCTGTCAAGGAATATATCTATTACACAGGAGATGATATTTACCTCGGCAAACCGAAAAAAGGAAAGGTGCTTATGCTCAATCCTACACCTGAAATGCTTGCAAAATGGGTGACAAATGCGGTCTTTGATGCAACAGGAAACATTTCATTTGAAAATGTCAAGAAAGTTCTGGATTTTATCAAGTGGCAGTCCGGCGGTCAGTTCCCGATCAGCGGCGTTGTATATGAAGATATGTACACGAAAGGATTTTATGAGCCGTATGTTTTTAAAGATGGCATCACGGTATATATGGCTGATTCAAAGCATATTGCATTAGACAAGACCTGTACTGAGGAACAGCTTGATTTCTATCTTACAATATCATATAAAGATCTGAAGCCACGCACCGGGCGCTATGCCAGGATTTGCAGTACAACCCGTGAAATGTACTATGCGGCAGGAGGAAAAGAGGCTGTGGGCGACAGCGAAAATGACAGGAATCAACAATGGCTCGCAGTAGTGCGCAAACTTTATCAGAAGGCTTGGAATTCTGACAAAAATGAACTGATCACAGCCTGGGCGAAGAGCAACTTAAAATAATTTATGTCTATGTCATTCTTAAGAAAATCTCTGATTCTCTCCTTCTCCATCGCGTTGATATTATTGACGGGATGTGAGAAAGAACAGGAACAACCGGTAGAAAACAAGTACTTTGTTGAAGTTACATACGAAAAAACATTTTCAGCTTCTGATGGTTTAAAGGAAAGAATGGATAATTATGGGATTTCTCCGGAGGAATTCCCTGAATATCAAAGCATACTATCTTTCATATCATCAATAACGGCCAAATTTCACGCAACTGTAATTAACTACAACACTAAGGATCCAAATGGCAATGATGTTATCGCTTCCGGTGTCATCTATTATCCTGAAGGAAAAGATGTTAAGGGTGTCATTGAGATCACTCCGATTACAAGGGGAAAAAAACAGTGCCCTTCAAAGGATATTTCAAATATTGAATCATCTCCTTTTATTACCGGTTACGCCATACTGATACCTGATCTGATAGGAGCAGGAGCCACTGAAAATATGACCACGGCTGTTCTTATCCAGAATAACAATGCCCTTGTAAGCGCTGATCTGAGAAAGGCCGCTGAAGAGTATTTCAGGACAGTTGTCAAAAAGCAATTGCCTTCAAGCAGCATTTTATTCGGGTTTTCACTGGGAGCCTCAACATCGCTTGCCCTGGCTCAATTTTATCAGGAACATACAGAATATAATGTCAGTGTCAGCAAACTCTATATCGGCAGCGGAGTATATGACCTCAATATCGCGATGAACAACTTTGCCAAGTCAGGCATTTCACAAGTCTGTGTGATCCCGGAACTTGTAACGGCAATGGATTATTATTACAACCTTGATCTTGATTATTCTCAAATCTTTACCGGTGAACTCCTTAAAAACCGGGAAGAGTACTGCAGCGGAGACTATTCCCCTGACGACCTGCTCAAAATTCTGGGTACAGATATTCACTCCTATATGAATCCCGATTACTTTACGGAAGAAAAGAACGCGGAAATCAACCGTCTGAGCAAGACATTAGAGAAGCAAAATCTTATCGGAGCATGGATGCCCAACATACCTGTAACCATGTATCACGGAACACAGGACCAGGCCGTCCCTGTCGCCTGTTCAGATGCTCTCTATACTGCCATCTCATCCTCAGGCAAAGTCACTTACAACCGTGAAGACACTGACCATAACTCGATAGGGGTTGAGATGTTCAAGATGATCGTCCTCAGTCTGCTGTTTTAATCATTACAATATAGACAAAAACGGGTGGCTATCATTGTTGATAACCACCCGTTTTATTTATAAAAAAATCTACTTGCTCAAACAATCACCCAGATATTCATCAATCTCTTCGGATGATGGTCTCATGGCGCTTATGTCTATAATTTTACCATCTTTGCCGAAAACCATAAAACGAGGAATGGCTGTAATATTGTACTTCTTTGCAAAATCCGAATTAAAGTTATCCGGAATAATATATTGACGCCAAGAAGGTTTATCATTGTCAAGCTTTGCATGCCATTTTTCCACTTTTGCATCCAGAGAAACACTGATAAATTCAAGGTTTTCATTATCCTTGTATTTCTCAACCAGCTTCTCAAGATAAGGAATTTCCATACAGCACGGACCACACCATGTAGCCCAGAAATCTATATATGTAACCTTGCCTTGACCGATAACATCTAAAAAGTTGACTGTATTTCCATTGACATCCTGCGTTTCAAAATTCATCGCCATCACACCCGGGCCGAGTTCAGTCAAGGAGTTATAAATTGGAGTCAACTCCTCAACAGCAGCCGTATTTGTGGTAATTGATTTATAGGTGCTGAACATTTCGACAAGGTTGGGATCTCCACCAACAGATAATACGCCTTCCATCATTTCATCAACAAGGGAAT
>CAZPLM010000026.1:6508-14325 GCA_964587275.1 uncultured Muribaculaceae bacterium
GAATTGACAACTTCCTGGTTGCTGATAAGGCTCTTTGCCAGTTTCATCTCACGGATCAAATTATTCTCATCAGTTGGATTGCAACCCATTTTCCATCTCAATATCTGTTCTGTAACACCGATATTATCCATATTATTGAGATCAAATGAGTTAACATAATTGACATAATCGCTGTCGGCATCCATTTTTTCGCCTGCAATTCTCTTTCCCCAGCAGAATCTGAATGGAACATTTCTCTCCATCTGATCCAACTCTATACTGTTCTCTGCAACAAAGTCTTTATTCTTGCACTTTGCAAGCATAACCCTCAGTTCATTGACTTTATTCTCAACGATTGTACGGAACTCAGCAAAAGAACCTTTTCCTGCAGTTTGAAGAGAAAATTCTTCGCAAAATTCATTTTTATCCTTTGCCCAGATGAAAGCTGATTCTTCTTTATTGGCACCACCGAATACAGGGACATTAGGCGTTTCACCATCAAAAGAACAATTGATTTGAACGGAACTTTTTTTACCCGGACTTAAAAAGACGGAATATACACCCCTGTGATCGCCCATAAACTCAGTATATACACCATAGATGCTATCCTCAGTGAGCGCCACCTCTTTCTTAAAATTACCTTTATTATCTACATTAAGCGTGTCATATTTTATACCATCCGATGTTTCTGAGATCAGCAAAAGGTAGCCCTTCCCCTGATAACAATTGATATTCCCGCTTAATGTGGCGTTCTTGCTGTTTTGTGCATTTGAGCATAAACAGCTCAACAATAATGTTAATAATAAACAACTTTTCTTCATGATTATTTAATTATGTTATAAAATGTAAGTATCCATCTTTTCAGGCCCCTGTAATCAGATATAATTACCAATTCTCATTCCACATCAACACCGTTGCCGGTATCTCTTCTTTCAATTGTGATTCTGTAAGGGTAAAAGTCTGTCCATCGTATGTATGAGTATAATTATGATCAAACAGCGGATCATTCCACAATCTTCTCATGTTATACCATCTGTACCCGGTCCCAATATACTCCCTTGTCTGTTCATCTACACAAAACCGTATATAATCATTTTGTGTTACGACATTTGACGGAACTGCAGCATAACCGGTGTACATCCTATAACTTCTGAACTCTTCGATGATCTCTTTAGCTTTGTCAAGCTGTCCTGTACGGGCATAACACTCTGCAAGTTGGAGATACACCTCCTGATATTCGACGCCATAATTGACAAATGACCCAGGGAATCCGGCAAACGGCAATTCAAGGGCACCCCCAAAAGCATCTACGGTACAGATCCTGTTTCTTCTAAGGTCATGTTCATCAAACTTATCGTAATATTCCTGTTTGAGATAATACATTGTCATCCCATAATATTGGAAATAGAAATATGTCATCAATGTATTCTGTTTGTTATATAAAACCTGTGGATCTCTGAATTTATATACATTCAATCTGCTTTGCATATTCACAGGAACCTCTGTATAACCATACGCGGCCTGAGTTGTCATATAATTTGTCAAAGTCACATTATCATCTTCTTTCAGAAGGTCGTATGCTACTTTGAGCTTTTCCAGAGCCTTATCATATTTCCCCATCATCCAGTAAACCTTTCCAAGCATTGCATAACCGGTAGGCATATAAACTCTCATTTTATGCTCTGCTCTGTTTTCGAGTTTCGGGCAGGCCTCTTCCATTTCGTTTACAATAAAATCGTACATCTCTCTCATTGTAGCACGATTATAATTATTTACAGAAGTATTTGCCTCTATTACTATTGGAAGAATCAGCTCGGTATCCTCGATACTTTCATTATATGGAAGTCCGAACCACTGCGCAAGAAGAAAATATAAATATGCGCGTGTAACTCTCGCTTCAGCGTAAAGATAATCCTTTGTGGCCTGCACGCCATCGCAGCCCTGCACTTCATTTGCTATAATATTATAGGTGTAAATCTGGTTATATGCCTTGACGATTTTTGAACATTGCTCATCTGCATTATATACGCCATCCATATATTCATACGCCCTTAATATTGATTGAGGGTTTTCTGCTGAATATGAGATATTATCGAAGCTCTCTCCGGTTAAGACTACCTCATCATTTTTCCAATATGAATAATCATTGTAGTCAAGCACAAAATTCATCAGAGATAACGAATTAAACAACCCATTATAATGCTCTGTTGTCTCCGCAATGGCATTTCCTCTCGGTTGTACATCAAGGAACTTCTCACAACTTGTCGCAGTCAACAACATTGACAGTGCGATAAATAGTATTTTAATATATTTTGTCATAGTAGTGATCATTGATTAAAAGGTTACTGTAAGGCCAAAGGAATAGTTCGCTCCATACTTGTCAGGTCTTGACGAATACATATTGGAAGCAAGGTATTTTGCTTCAGGGTCGATCCCGTCGTTATTAGCGGCCAGATAAAACAGATTTCCAACCTGCGCCGTCAGTTTGGCACTGGAGATTGATAATTTTTCACAAACATTTACCGGCACATTATATGAAACTTTCAACTCTCTTAGTTTAATATATGATGCGTCCAGAATGTTAGAGTCAGCATAATAATAGTAACTGTTCATTACGGTTGCAGGATTAGTCGCACCGGTATATGCAGGGATATCGGTTGTCAATTCATCTCCGCTCTTTCTCCATCTTTGATCGAAGTCATTATATAAATTTCCATCCGGCCTGCCGAAATAACGGGTTGTCACATCTTTTCTCATCTTATGCCCGAGATTATAGACAAACATGAAAGAGAGTTCCCAGTTTTTGTATGAGAAAGTGTTCGTCAATCCGCCGTAAAATTTAGGTATATATGACCCTTTGCAGACCATATCATCCACTGTCAACGTATTGGCATCTTCTCCAGAAACTATCTCACCTTTTTTATTATATACCTGCGGTTCTCCGTTACTGTTCAACCCCGCATATCTATAACAGAATAAACTGCCGGCAGCATAACCTTCAACATACTGAGCATACAAAATCGATGAATATGTATAAGGCGCTTCTACATCCAGTCTTGTGATTTTATTCTTATTGTTTGAAAAAGTAAAATTGGTTGTCCATTTAAAATCTCTATGATTAATGTTTCTGCTGTTTATGGAGATTTCAATACCGGAATTTTTCATTTCTCCCAAGTTTCCGAATGTTGAAGCCCAACCTGAAAACGGATTCAAATTGAGGACTCCAAGAAGATTTTTTGTGTACTTATTGTAATAATCAAGTGATACATTGAGATTATTATTCAAAAACCTTATATCAAATCCGGCATTTAGCATTCTTGTCTTTTCCCATGTAAGACTCTTGTTGGCAGGAGTTGAAACATCATATCCCAAGGTCTCAAACCATGAAGATGATGTAGCGGAAAGGATATCATACGCACCTCCCTGATTAGGCTCTGGAGAGTTTCCTGCAAAACCGTAACTTGCTCTCAGAGAAAGATCGTTGATAGCGTTGACATTCTGCATAAAATTTTCTTTTGATATATTCCATGATGCTCCTACTGACCATATCGGCTTGTATTGAGTTGCAGGATCACTGCCGAAAAGATTGGACTGGTCCATTCTGATACTTGCATTCAACGAATATTTGTGGTTATATGTATATGCTCCGTTTGCATAGAGAGAAAAATATCTCAGATCCGCTTCTGTCTGAGTATAGTAATTGCTATAAAATGTATTATATGAACCACCGAAAATTGCATCCATCACTGCCGCTCCCAGAGCATACATGTCGTATTTTGTATGAAGCATTGTCTGATAGTCATATCCTTTGACATAGGTATCAGCTCCGCTGCTCAGATATTTTCTCACTTCTGTCCCCACCAAAGCTGTCAACTGATGCTTGCCGTCATCAAAATTATTATCATAGATCAACTGATTTCTAAGAGTCCAGTCATAGGTATCATTATTGACCAGTTCGAAATGGCCTCCCTGAGAAGGCATCAACGATGCTCCGGTCTCTTCTGTATATGCGGTCAGATACTCTTCTCTGACAAGCCAGTTTTCGGCAGGCATATACATCTCATTTTTTGATATTGCTCTGCTATACTGGAACCTGCCTTCATATTTCAAACCCGGCAGCAGATCAATTGTCAATCCAGTATTAATCCTGACATTGGTCGTTTTCTCCCGATTGAATGAACGGTTATAATCATCTACAGGAGAAAATGACATATCTACATTTGTTACACCTTCGACATAATCGCGAGTTGCATCAGTCATATAAAGATTGTAAAGATCGGCTGATGAACCATCCGCATTTGTATATTCTACATAAGGAAGATCCCTGTAATAGGTCCTGTTAGAATACATTTTAACCCGGTTTGAATCTGTGATCCATGGCGATAATTTCGATTTCACTTTTCCAAGCGAGGTATTGATCGTCAAATCCCATTTCAGCCATTTTGTCAACTGAAAATTCTGGTTGGCGTCAATTGAAATCCTGTCACTTGTCTGCTGATAAGAATCCTGATTCTTATAATAGCCGACAGAGAGATAATATGTGAGTTTATCACTTCCCCCTGTTAAAGAGAGGAAATGGCGCATCCCCCATTTGTTGCTCATGAAATTATCTTCGTATGACTGTCTTTCATTTTTGTTTATAAGCTGGTTCAATATGGATGTCTTTTTATCGCTGCTGATCAGACCCTCCTTATACTGGTACATTGCTTCTTCATGAGGCAAAACAACAGGTGTATTCTGGGTATTATAAAAACCGCCTGTATAATTACGGACATAGTCATAATCCCATGTTTCAGAATACATATCAAACATTTCCTGTGCATTCTTCATAAACGTAGCACCGTTCATTTTGTTTTGATAACTGTAATCAGGTTTTCCTGAATAGGTGAATGAAGCATCATAAGTCACTTTCAGCCTTTCGTTCCTGTTTCCTTTCTTTGTTGTCAAAACAACAACACCGTTTGCTGCCTGAGACCCCCAGATCGAAGCGGCAGTCGCATCTTTCAATACGGTAGCGCTTTCAATATCATTTCCATTGATCATATCCTCAACCAAGGAAGCATCCAATGGGACTCCATCTACAACAAACAGAGGACTTCTTGTTGAATTGATTGATGTAAGACCTCTGATAAGAAATTGATCTGTTCCGGCACTCTGACTTACATTCAAGCCTGTGGTCATACCTTCAAGGCTGTTCAGTATGCTCCCGGAAAATTTAGATTTTTCACTTATAGTAGCTCCGTTTACAACTGCAAACGAACCGGCCGAACGCTCTTTGCTCAATGTCTGATAACCTGTAACAATGGAATTTTCCAAAGCTATCTGAGCTATATACATCTTGACATCCAATACTGAGCCTTTGCCGACTACTACCTCTTCCGTTATCATACCCAGAGAAAGGAATGAAAGTTTATCTCCCTGAGCAGCTTCGATTGAATAGAGACCATTAATATCGGTAGATGCATATTTACCGGTAACCTCATTTTTTACTGTCGCTCCGGGGATCGGATCACCCGTTTCATCTGTGATTTTCCCTGTAATAATAGACCTTTTCACACCGGCTGACGAATGTTGTCCCAAGTCATTCCCGACATCCGTCTTAGGTGCCAGCACAACTTGCTTTCCATCAATTTTACAGGTTATTTCATCTTTAGTAAACAGCTTGGAGAGAAGATCTTTAATATCTATCTTCGAAGAGCTGTATGTGAAGTCAATCTTATTTTTAACAGCATCCAGCGAGTTTGAATAGACAAAAGTATATTCTGTCTGGCTGGTAACCTCCTTAAGGATCTCCTTAATAGTCGTCTGTTTGAAGTTAAGGTTGACTGATTGTGCCTTGACACTTGTCGTGATAAGGCAGCAGAAAATCATAACGGCAAAAAGCCGTAATAATAAATAGTAGTTTTTTCCTTTCATGGTAGAGTATGGTTATTTTCAAAGATAAAACAGAACCTGTCTACCACACCCTAAAAAAAATTATTTTCTTCTGAGCTCTACAGTATTGCCATTATTAATAACAGAATAGTCAACAATCGAACAATACTTTATCATTTCCATTATTTGAACAATGGATTCACTCCTAAATGTGGCTGTAATGTTACAATTCAAAACCTCATTATTTTTTATAATAAATTCTGTCCCGTGCCATCTTTCCAATACTTTTATAACTTCCGCCAGCGGTGTTTCGTCAAAAACAAGCTTCCCTTTCTGCCATGCCGATTCATCCGCCACATTTACAGCGACAACCTCTTTAGGTCTGTCTTCAGCATTGTCGGCTATCTCAAACACCTGATTAGGCTTGACTTCGGTAATGACATCCACTCCCTTCCTGTCCTTCGTTATCAATTCAATAACCCCTGAATATAAAGTAGTTGTGGATTTATTGTCATCAGGATATGTTTTAATATTAAATTTTGTACCATAAACTTTTACCTTAAATCCCTTTGGCGAAGTAACAACCATTGGAATCTCAGGATTTTTCCTAACCTCAAACAATGCTTCTCCTGAAATCTCTACCTCCCTTGTATTGCCGGCAAATTTTGTCGGATAGGTAATCTTCGAGTCTGAATTCAGCCATACAACCGAACTGTCAGGAAGCACAAGTTTGGCTTTTGCCCCTTTTACTGTATAAATAAATGACTTGCAGGAATCCGGAAGGACAGCAAGCTGCATCTGGTCTCCGGCATTTGCAGTCGGAATACCCTTTTCCCCAGAAAATAATGCCGGCCTGTAAATATTCAGAAACACGGACATCAGCAGCAATATGCAGGCTGCAATGCTGATCCATTTGAATGATATGACTTTCTTCTCTTTTGATGCGCTTTTTTCTATAAGTTCCTCCATCTCCCAAAGATCATCGTCAGAAGCTTTTTCATCTGAAAGGTGCTGAGATACCCAAATATTTTTCAGGCGAGCATAATAATCTTTACGCTCTTCGGTTTTACCAACCCACTGTAGCACACGCTCAACCTCTTCCTTTGTGGCCTGATTCTCTATTACCTTTAATAAAAGTTTCTTATCCATATCATTATTCCTCTTTTAATTAAACAGAATCGGCAGGAAAATCCCTATTAAAAATGGTAAATAATCTTTCAGAGACCTCCTGAGTTCCCTTAAGGCAAATGAGATTCTATACTCAACTGTCTTTACTGAAACATTCTGTCTTTTAGCTATTTCACTATATTTTAATCTCTCTTCCTTGGATAAAAGAAATGTCTCTCTTATTTTAGGATTCAATTTGTCAATCGTATTCCTGGTTATTGTTTCTATCTCTTTTGAATATACAGATGTTGAAGTGGAGTGCGACAAAGCATAAACATTCAATGTCTCAATTGAAAACTTCTCCATATAAGACGAGTAACGTCTGCGACTGAGATCCCTTCTTAGAACATTGAGGCTCTTGTTTTTGGCAACAAAGAACAGATACGGCAGACAGTCTTCGTAGGTGGCGGCCTTCTCCCTATTCTCCCAAAGTGCAAGAAAAGTCTCCTGAGCAATTCCCCTGGCCAGATCATAATCGTTTACATATCCATAAATAAACGAGCAAACCTTAGGGTAATTGTCAGTAAACCATCCCTTGAACAGCTTCTTATATTCTTCGTCCTTCAGCAATTATAAATATCTGATTTACGGTTTTCCACAAAAATAGATTAAAAAAGTTCAAATGGGATAATAAATTTGTAAAATAGGAATATCTGCTTTATGATACTATAAACGGCGAAAATGGCAAAGCATTGCTTTATTATAAAAAAGATGGATATTACAATATAAGACCAACTATAAATCTTTTGAAAAACTCAAGACCATAGTCAACATGCCCTTGAGTATCTTCTTTCTCA
>CAZPLM010000027.1:0-2949 GCA_964587275.1 uncultured Muribaculaceae bacterium
AAATAAATCAGTTAACCTTCAGGACATAAGGATTACACCTGATCTGGACAGCGAATATAGGGATGCAACGCTCTCTGTTGATATGACACTTATCGGCAAAGGATCTGTTGAAGTTGCACTTTTAGATGCGGGTGGAAACGAAGTTTATTCAGGCACATCAGGGAAGTTCACAGGTAAAAAAAGAATCACTCTTAATATCGCAGACCCTCTGAAATGGTCTGCAGAGATCCCGAATCTCTACACACTTATTGCTTGCGTAAAATCGGAAGAAAAAGTAATTGAAGCCATCCCCGTAAAAGTAGGATTCCGCAAAATAGAAATCAAAGGCTCACAACTTCTTGTAAATGGAGAGCCGATCCTGATCAAAGGAGCGGACAGACATGAGATGGACCCGGACGGAGGATATATAGTGTCGCGAGAAAGAATGATCCAGGACCTTGAGATTATGAAAAGATACAACATCAATGCTGTACGTACATGCCACTATCCTGATGACAATATGTGGTATGACCTGTGCGATGAATACGGCATTTACCTTGTTGCGGAAGCAAATGTAGAATCTCACGGCATGGGCTACCGCGAAAAGACTCTTGCTGCAAATCCTGCCTTTGCGCAGGCCCATCTGGAGCGCAATAAGAGAAATGTACAACGAAGTTTCAACCACCCATCAGTAATTATATGGTCTCTTGGAAATGAAGGAGGGTCAGGACCTAACTTCATTTCATGCGCCGACTGGATCAAAAATGAAGATCACAGCCGTCCTGTTCAGTATGAAAGAGCTGAGCTTGAATCATATACGGATATCTTCTGCCCGATGTACTACGACTATGACGAATGTATCGAGTATTGTGAAAGTAAGGATCCGGTCAATTCAAGGCCTCTGATACAGTGCGAATATGCCCATGCAATGGGTAATTCCGAAGGCGGATTCAGAGAATATTGGGATCTGGTACGTAAATATCCGAAATTCCAGGGAGGATTTATCTGGGACTTCGTGGACCAGAGCCTTCGTGGCGTTGGAAAGAATGGCGTGATGATATATACATACGGAGGAGACTACAACCCTTATGATGGGAGCGACAATAACTTCAATGACAATGGTTTGATCAGTCCTGACCGATATCCTAATCCTCATATTGATGAAGTAGGATATTACTATCAGAATATTTGGACATCACCGGTTGATCTGTCTCGCGGGATCATTTCAGTTTATAATGAAAATTTCTTCCGCGATTTGTCAGGCTACCGTATGGAATGGACTCTTCTGTCTGACGGTAAAGCAGTTCAATCAGGAGTAATAGAAGACATGGACGTCCCGGCTCAGTCTAAAACTGAATTTTCTCTACCATATCGTATAGATAATCTGCCTGCCGGAAGTGAAATTCTTCTGAACATATACTTCAAACAGAAAAAGGCTGAATGCCTGATTGCCGCAGGACAGAGTGTTGCAAAGGCACAACTCTGCATTCGCAAAGCTCGATTTTCTGAATTACATTTACAAAATGTTTTGGGGAGCAACGAGAAGGCATTTGCTCCAGTTCTTGACACAAATGACCGCAGCAGACTGATTGTCAATGGCCGTGACTGGCGGATTGAATTTAAACGGACATCAGGATATCTGTGCCATTATGAAGTAAAGGACATTTCAATGATAAAAGATAACGGACTTCTGACTCCTAACTTCTGGAGGGCCGGAACGGACAATGACTATGGGGCACGACTTCAGATGAAATATAAAGTCTGGAAATCTCCTGTAATCAAGTTAGTCAAGTTTGACGCATCTGTTGATAATGATTTTGCTGTAGTTAAAGCCGAATACGAAATGCCGGAAGTGAAAGCAATACTCTACTTGGAGTATATCATTAATAATGAAGGTATCATAGAGGTCACACAGAAGATGACTACTGACTCCGGTGCTAAAGACATTCCGAATATGTATCGCTTCGGGATGCAACTGCAAATGCCTTATGCGATGGAACACAGCACATATTATGGACGCGGGCCTATTGAAAACTACTCAGACAGAAACAATTCGACATTTATCGGAATATACTCTTCAAGCGCTGATGAACAGTTCTATCCATATATCCGTCCACAGGAAAACGGAGGCAAGAGTGATGTCCGCTGGTGGAGACAGACCACGCTTGGAGGATATGGGTTGGAATTTATTTCAGATGCCCCATTTTTTGTTTCGGCTTTGCACTATTCAATTGAATCCCTTGATAATGGCGATCGCAAATCGCAGATGCACTCACCGGAGGTTAAACCTGTAGATTACACAAATATCTGTATCGACAAAGTCCAGGCAGGATTAGCATGCGTAGATTCCTGGGGCTCCATCCCTCTTGAGCCATACCAGGTTAAATATGGGAACTATGAATTTTCATTTATCCTACGCCCAATCCACACACCGATACATTGAACTCCTCCCCACTGTGTGTGTAAAAGCGCCCGGTTCACGCAACGACAGACATTTTTCCCTCCATCCTTGTGCAAAAGCGCCATATTCACACACCGACAGGCATATTTCCCTCCATCCGTGTGCAAAAGTGCCATATTCACACACCGACAGGCATATTTCCCTCCATCCGTGTGCAAAAGTGCCATATTCACACACGTTTGGACCGCTGAGTTATCCTTGACGGACCGCAATGGGCCCACACAAGCCCATGCAGGTCAGTCAGGAGATAACTCCCGCCGATCGGCCTGTGATATTCCATCAGCTATTGCCTCCCAAAGCAAATGTGCACCAGATGACACATGTCAGTAATTTGCGCACATTGAAATTTCTGCACCGGGATTGCCGTTTCTCGTAAAAAATTGATAGTCTGTGCTTTGATGATATTTTAGTCGCCAAAATGCAGACTAAAAAAATGTCATTATACTCATTATTAGCTCATTATAAAAAAACGCATGAGCACCTTTGCCTGCTAAGTATATTATGAATAT
>CAZPLM010000027.1:2959-7900 GCA_964587275.1 uncultured Muribaculaceae bacterium
AATCAAGCCCATGCAGGTCAGTCAGGAGATAACTCCCGCGGGCCCTGCTCGACCGACAATAGACGCGTGTGATATCTAACTCATTGTTAACCATTTATTTATAGGATTCACTGGGTGTCCCTGGGAGGGGTACTCATTCGCCAGAGGCAGTGAGTATGAATGACTTACATATCACGCAATTTGAGGGTGAACAAGCCGCTCGATGAAATGTTTCGGTAGGTCGACAGCGAAACCGCCTCTGGGATCACCCTGCGTGCCAACATAATATTTTACAACTTTTGAATGTTTCGACCAATGATTTCCTTGGATCTTTTGATCCACCATAAAATTAGAGTACAAATGAAAACCCAATGGTGATATTATATCTTTCATTCCAAAGTCGGAGTCAACCTTGCTTTATTTTAAATTCACCTTCTTTTGTGTTGAACAACCGTTTTTGACAGTAAGTCTTGCACATTCATAACATATATGCAATCACACTAATATAAATAACTGTTCGAAAATTATTGAGAAAAAAAATTATAATAATTGAATATAAGTAGTGCGATTATATAGTACAGATAGACATAGGTTAACATATAGACATATTGAGATTTAGATATTCATTTATTATGAATAATAACAAAAATTTAGTATTTTTATTGCAGAACTTAAGCGATGAATAATCACAGAATATCTTATGGAAAAAAGGAAAATACTGATCATACGTTTTAATAATACATTAAATCATGGTGAGATACCCCTTTTTCGTGGGGCTATCATTAGCACAATGAATAATGCTAACATCTTATTTCACAATCATAATGAAGAAAAGCTACGATATGCTTACCCACTTATTCAGTATAAGAGAATAAATGGTTGTGCTGCAATAGTGTGCATCGATCAAGGAACAGAAGCTATTGGAGATTTCTTTTCATCATGCGACTTTGATATACAAATAGGTGATCGTCCAGCTAAACTTGAGATTGGTTCCATCAATTCAACTCAAGTGATTATTCAAGCATTTGACGGGTTATTTGAATACCATTTAAGAAAATGGCTTCCACTTAATCAAAAAAATTTCCAGATATTCCAAAAAATGGACAGCATTTCTGAAAAATACACAATGCTTGAAAAAGTTCTAACAGGAAACATCCTTTCTTTTGCAAAAGGAATTAATCTCCACATCGACCAGCAAATCATTACTAAAATAACAAACGCCAACAGTCCTCACCAATTAACATATAAAGGAGTTAAAATGATTGCTATGGATATAGAATTCAAATCAAATATATCTCTCCCCAACTTCATTGGACTTGGCAAGGGAGTAAGCATTGGATTCGGCATAGTGACAAGGAAAAACGATAATAATATAAACCAAAAATTATATGGATAACATCAGAGAACACATCTATTTGGCAGCATTACTGCATGATATCGGAAAATTTTATCAAAGAGCCGATACCGGTTCAGTAAAGACGAGTAAATTTTTGAAGGACTATTGCCGAAATGAATCAACATTCTGTCCCGAACATAAAGGTTACTATTCTCACAAACATGTACTATGGACAGCTCAGTTTATAGATACATTTAAACCTATTTTTCAGAAATTGGCATCAGACGATTTAAACAACCTTTCAAATAAAGATAACTTAATTAATCTCGCAGCAGGCCATCACCTACCATCATCTCAACTTTCAGAACAAGGAAAGATTATAAAAGAAGCAGACTGTTTATCTTCTGGTATGGATCGTGACTCCGACATTGCCTTACTAGATGAGCAAGACGAAAGTAAAGATTGGGATTCTTTTAAGAAAAAAAGGATGGTTTCTATTTTAGAAACCATTAATTATCTCCAAGATAATAGGAAAACAAGCCCCACAAAATGGATGCATATTCCTGTAAAGAAATTGTCCCTCAGCAAAGAATGTTTCCCAAAATCAAGTTTTGACAATGATCCCGATTATCTATCATTGTGGGAACAATTCATTAGTGAATTTAAATTTATTCAAGCTGACACATACCACGCTTTTTCCGAAACATTATTAAATCTATTATTTAAATACACAAATTGTATCCCATCAAGTACAATTAATTTTCCTGACATATCCTTATACGATCATCTAAAAACATCAGCAGCATTAGCAGTATGCCTTTATGATTATAGAAAATCAAAATGTAATTATGATAATCCATTCCTTCTAATAGGCGCCGATTTTAGTGGAATCCAACCATATATATATCAAATTGTATCTAAATATGCAGGAAAGAACTTAAAGGGGCGATCATTTTACTTACGGATCTTATCAGATGCTGTTGTAAGATTTATTCTTAAACAATTGAATCTTTATCAAGCAAATGTCGTATATAACTCTGGGGGTGGATTCTACATTCTTGCCCCAAATACGCCTAAAACAAAAGAACTCCTTAACGATAGCATAACAACTATTGAGAATAATATATTGAGAAAACATGGAACATCCTTATTCGTTGCTATTGATAGTATTGAGGTTTCCACTGACACATTAATGCATCGTAATGGGAACCTCGGTACAGTATGGCATGAATTGTTTACTTTAAGAGATCAAAAGAAAGAAAGCAAATTTAATAGTATTATTACAAATAATTATACTTCGTTTTTCACTCCAATTAATAGAGGAGGTAACACGAAACGCGACATTATTACTGGAGAAGAATTTCAACCGGGAGAAATAACATGTTCGTTTGGAGAGCTCACACCTATAAAACAAGTAACAAGAGAACAAATTGAATTAGGACAATCATTGCGTGAATCTGAAATTATGGTCATTTCAGAAGTGGCCATACCTTACTGGCAAGATAAAATAAAAATTCAGCCTATTGGTCTTGGCTTTACATATTATTTCCTTAAACAAAAAGAATTATCTAAAATGCAATCACAACTCCGTGCATCAGCAGATAAAATATCTGTTATCACATTAAATGGCAAGAATGGAGACTGTGATTTTATGGGGAGAGTCACCGGAATAAATAATATTTATGGATTGGATTTTTATGGGGGTAATGAAAATGATACGAATGGAATTCCAACTTTTGATGATATGTGTAGTTCAAACGAAAACGAAGCAACATTTAAACGGCTTGGTGTATTAAGGATGGATGTCGATAATTTGGGGTATATTTTTCAAAAAGGGATCTCGCCTGAAAGGTCTACACTGTCGAGATACGCCACACTAAGTCGATCTTTCGATTTCTTCTTTTCTGGGTATATTAATACAATAATACGCGAAATAGATCCATCAAAATCATTTATTATCTATAGCGGTGGCGATGATCTATTTATCATTGGCAGTTGGGATGTCACAACAAAAATTGCTACTCGAATTAATGATGACTTTAAGTCATATTGTTGCAATAATCCAGCGCTCACAATTTCTGGGGGTATTGCCATTATTCCAGCCAAATATCCTATTATGAAAGGAGCAGATGAAAGTGAAAAAGAAGAGAGATTAGCAAAAAATCATTCCTGCGAAAAACTGCAAAAAAATTCAATATCTTTTCTTTCATCACCATTAAATTGGGATCTCGAATTTCCACAGGTCGAACAACTGACTCTCAATATTATCCAATTTACAAAAGATGAAATTCTCCCTAAATCTTTTATTTCAAAAATTATTGCACATAATGCAAACGCAGAAATAAAAAACCACAAAATAGGAAAAATAAAAACATATTGGATGATAACCTATGATTTAAGTCGCTTGGAAGAACGAATTAATAATGCACCGGCAAAAGAATTAATTAACAATTGCAAGACCGAAGTTTGTGGTAATAAACATTCTCTAAATGGAGTTCCAGTTGATACTAATTATCATCAATTAGAACTTTGGGCCCTTGCGTGTAGATTAGCTGAACTTGAATTAAGAACTAATATTTAATAATACAATTATGCAAGAATTTAACAAAAATTATGACAATCGGATTCCTCGTCCTAGAACAAATCCTTCATACAAAGAACGGGATAATGTTAGAGGGGACAACCGAACAGATCAAGATGAAAACCCAGAACAAGCTTTCAAATCAGCTAACTATTTATCCACATGGACAATAAATGAAGTTAACGAGCAACTACCGGAATTTGCCGAAAAGCTCGGCAAATACATGGCTGACAATGGACTAACTAATTCAAAGATTAGAAGCATTTATTGCGAAATTAAAAGAATACAGATGGGTGAATTCAAAAAGGAAAAAGCATCTTTTTTCCTTCTTAAGCCAAAAGTGGCATATGCATTGGGAAGAGACTCAAAAAATAAAGGCCTGAAAATGTTTAAGATTGCATTTGACACATTATATAATGACGTAACTGATCAAAAATCATATAACAACTTTGCTAACATAATTGAGGCTATTTTAGCATATCATAAGGCGTATGGTGGAAAAGATTAGAATTAATATTTCTACCTTATTTAGTTAATCTATTAATATTATCATTAAATTTTAATAACAATGAAATTACAGAAAAAAATTATCTATACAGGTACTATTACTGTACATACAGGGTTGCACATTGGTGGAACAAACGCCTCACTAAATATTGGAGGACCAGATAAATTTGTTGTTCGTAATCCTATAAACAATATTCCCTACATACCGGGAAGTTCACTTAAAGGCAAAATGCGCGCTCTTGTAGAAATTGCCAATAATTGCGTTTCAATTAATTCTGAAGGAAAAGCAGGGCCAAGTAATGACCCAACTTCTATTTCAGGATTAATTTTTGGGACATCAGGCGATAGCGATAATAGCCATCCTTCGAGGCTACTTGTTCGTGATGCAATTTTAGACACTGCATCCTGCAATTTCGACAACACAGATCTACCATATACAGAAAGTAAAACTGAAGTTGCAATAGACAGGATTACAGCAAAATCTAATCCCCGTACATTCGAACGAGTTCCAGCTGGTGCCAAATTCATATTGAATATG
>CAZPLM010000027.1:7910-14160 GCA_964587275.1 uncultured Muribaculaceae bacterium
TATTTTTGAAGGAGAAGATGAATCTACTCTAAAAGCTACATTAAAACAGGCCATGGCATTACTGGAAGACGATTATCTTGGTGGACATGGTTCTCGTGGTTATGGGCAAATCACATTCGACAATATTAAAGAAGAATCTAAAACATATTGATTATGGCAACATATACCATTATCAAATTAACAAATCTATCCCCACTGCATATTGGAACAGGAAAAGAAAATTATGATTTTTCTGCCTCAGAATTACATAGTGATACAATATCATCTGCACTTGCATCAATACTGGCGCAATATAGGAATGTTGTTGATATTGAACATTTTCTATCCACTTTCACAATAAGCTCTGCATTTCCTTTTTGGAATCATTATTATTTTTTTCCAAAGCCAATTGGAAAACTCAATATTCTTATTCGTGGTATTGGTGAACATGAATATGCAAAAAAACTAAAAAATATTAAATACATTGAAACTTCTATTTGGCAAAAGTTAGTTCAAGGTCATTCTGTAGAAATACAGGAAAAGCAAATTCATCAAGAATGTATCATTCCATTAGATGATAATGCATTCCCTGTGTTTTATAAATCACAAGTAAATGAAAGAGTATCTGTACCAAGAATAGAAGGGCAACAATCAGATCCTTTTTTCTTTGATTGGAATTATTTTGATAACGAGGCCGGCCTATTTTGTCTTATAAAAACCCAATCTGATAATGAACACGATATTATAGATTTATTCCAAATATTAGGAGAGGTTGGACTCGGGACTGACAAAAACATTGGAGGTGGCAAATTCAGCGTAACAACAGATTCTATTGATATTATTTATCCAACACATCCCAATGCGACAATGTTGCTATCTCTATTTATCCCAACAGAAAAAGAGTTAAACTCGTTAATTCTCTCCAACTCTAAATATAAACTTCTACTTCGTAGTGGGTATATTTCTGGTAGTACAATAAATGGAATAAGACACTTGCGTAAAAAATCAATATATATGTTTGACGTTGGTTCTATATTTCCGACGACAGAACCTCTGAACGGTAAAATTGTTGATTTACAACCTGACTGGAATGAACCGATTCATTCAGTATTTCGCAGCGGGAAACCAATTTATATCCCAATAAATCTTTCTTGTTATGAGTAAAATTAAAATTAAAACATTAACAGCAGTTCATATTGGATCTGGAAAATCATTACAATACGGAACTGATTTTGTTCGCGGAGATATTGATGGATATGACTGTATAGGGATTGTTGACCCACATAAAGTAATGGATATTATTGGAGAGAATAACATTTCCGAATGGGTTATTGACATAGAAAACAAGAAATCCACATCAGAAATTATCAAGAAATACTCACCTTCTTTAAAAACTATTGATTCCTATTCAAAACGTATTATTGACATTGACGATAGTGTTAAGAATATTGATAATTCTGACTCATTAAAAGAATTCATCCATGACGGGCAAGGCAATCCATATATTCCAGGAAGTTCAATAAAAGGAGCAATTCGAACAGCACTATTTGCCTCCAGCCAAATTAATGAATATAACATCATAAACAGAATAGAAGATAATAGGCATAAAATAAGTGCCAAAAATATTGAAGCTGATATATTTGGTAAAGACCCCTACTCTGATATTCTCAGATTCCTGCAAGTAGGTGATGCCATTTTTGGGGATAATTATGAGGTAGCTATCAGAATGGTTAATATTAACGACCGTAAGGGACAAAGCGCATGGGATACAAGTAAACCTCAGTTAATAGAAGCCATTGGACCCGGGGATTCATCATCATTCAATATGAAATTAAACACAAGTTATTATGCTTTAGCTAAATCAAAAGTTCATAATTTGCCAGAATGCATGACATCCATTACAGAAATGTTTAAAATGATAAATGCTCATACAAAATCACTCTTGAGTAGCGAGGTTTCATATTGCGAAAAATTACTTAACAAAAACAATTGTGATAAAGTTGAAAAATACTTAAATGATATTAATGTTTTGATTAATTACATTGATACTTGCGATGATAATTCCTGTATTCTCCGAATTGGTCATGGATCAGGATGGCGATTTATTACGGGTGCCTGGACGGAGCATTTAAATTGTTTTACGTCCAAAATTATACCTTCATCTAGACCTAAGAACTATAATTATTCAGAATACGAATTTCCAAAGACTCGCCGCGTAAACACATCAGGTGAAATGTTAGGTTTTATTAAATTAACATTAGTGTAATAGTCAAAACATTTTTTTTCATTTCGATGAGTAAAATTCATATAACGTTCGTGGGAGGTCAGCCAGCCCCAGTATACCATGGTATTGTTGCAACTAAACCTGATAAAATAATATTTATTTGTTCTATCGATACTTTAGATGCTTTACGAAAGATTAAAGATGAAATCACAATTCCGTCAGAAGAAGTACTATTAAGCCCAACAGATCCGGTTAAAATTAAACAATTTGCAGAATCATTGGCAAACAAATACCGGAACGATGAAGTCACATTAAATATTTCAAGTGGATTAAAATCCTGGACTTATCTGTTTGGCATCACCTTTTACAAAATGCCAAACACGGAAGTTGTTTATATGGATCAAAACAACATATTATGGAATTACCGCACCATGAAAGGGACGTCAGATTTCATTTTCGATATGCGCACTCTATTCCGGCTATATGGTAACTCAATTGAAAATAGTTGTACAAAATTCTCTGATTACACAGAAAAAGATAAAGAGGCTATTAAGAAAATAGAAGCAATACGTGCTTTCAACAATGGTGATTTTAATGAATTAACCACTATATTGACAAAAGATACTGATTTTCACATAAGAAACGATATTAATGGAAAATCAACACTATTATCTGGTTCTTATATTGAATGGGAGAAATCTCAACACAAGAAACAAAGTTTTGTGAAGATTTGCTTATATAACAAGAATAATTGCAGTAAAGAAATCTCAATAGAATCGCCAAATGCTATAACTCTTGCTTTTCATGCAGGATGGTTTGAATTCAAAGTTGCAGAATTACTATCCACATGGGACAAAGTACATGAAATCTGCCTTAATTGCCATTTCCAGTATAGAAAAGGATTTGATAAAAATGAAACTGATATTATACTTAATATTGGAAGTAAGATCTTATTCGTTGAATGTAAAACACAAGTTAAAAATATATCAGATATCGACAAATTTAATAGTGTAGTAAAGGGTTATGGAGGACTTGGGAGTAAAGCTCTCTTTGTGACTGACGCTCCAATGAAAGATTATGTAAAGAAAAAATGTAAAGAATATGACATCTTGTCTTTTTCTCTTCAAGACCATCATTTAGGATTATCTAACGAAAAAGCAATACAGATTCTCCTTGAAAGTGAATTATTTAAAATAAATAGCAAATAATATGGCACGTAAAGTATTCATCTCCTTTCTGGGAGCAACCAATTATGACATATGTGATTACCATAAAAATGGACAATCCTATGGACACGTTCGTTTTATCCAAGAGGCGACATTACGATATTTGAATAAAGAAGAACCCTGGACAAATGACGATATTGCGTATATACTTTTAACAAAAGGGGCTGAATCCAATAACTGGATTGATGGAGGCCACATCGATAAGAAAACGAATAAAGCATTAGAAGGCCTTAAATCCAGATTAGATGTTTTTTCAATACAAATTGAACCTATTAATAATATTCCTGACGGAAATACAGAGGATGAAATATGGGAAATTTTTAACAGAATCTTCGAAAAAATTCAAAATGATGATACCTTATTTTTTGATCTAACACATGGCTATCGCTACCTACCCATGTTAATGATTGTTTTGGGCAATTATGCAAAATTTTTAAAGAATGTATCAGTTCGGAGCATCACTTATGGTAATTATGAAGTCAGCGAAAAAGGCACTAAGCCTGGACAAATTATGGACTTACTCCCACTCTCAACCCTTCAAGATTGGACTTATGCAGCAGGACAATTTTTGGATAGTGGTAATGTTGAAAAACTGGTAACTCTTGGCAACAATTCTTTAAAGCCATTACTATCAAACAAAAATACTCGCACAAATGATATTATTAACTTAAAAAAATTAATTGAAAACCTTTATCGGTTGACCGACGATATAGTAACATGCAGAGGGTTAAAAATAATTAACTCCAAATCAGTACAAACCCTAACATTTTTATTTTGTGAACTACCCACAACCTTTATAAAACCTTTTAATCCAATATTAGAAAAAATCAAATTATCTATTGAACCTTTTGACAAAAATAATAATATAAATAATTGTTACACTGCCGCAGAATGGTGTTATGATCACGGGATGTACCAACCATCTGCAACTTTATTACAAGAAGGCGTAGTTAGCTTCTTTTGCAAAAGGCATAGTTTTGATATTACAGATGAAGAGAAGCGAAATTGCGTAAACAACGCATTTAGTATTAAGGTAAGTAATCAACCTGAAGAAAAATGGAAGGGAGATAAGATTTTAATAAATGAATTATTAAATGATGATTATTTGAATGATGAGGTATTCGTTAATCTTTTTCGAAATCTGACTGAAACCAGAAATGACTTTCTTCATTCAGGTATGCGGTCAAAAAGACAGCCACAGGAACCCTCAAATATTAAATCAAATATTGAAAAGTGTCTTTGTGGGTTTAAACCATTATTCACAGAAGAAAAGCGACAAGAAATCATCTCAACTCAACACATTTTTATAAACCTTTCCAATCACCCTTCATCCGATTGGGATATTGATCAGATAATGGCTGCCAAGATATACGGCAACATCATAGATCTACCATTTCCGACAGTTGATCCGCAATATGATGAATCAGATATAGAAGGACTTGCAAATGATTATTATAACAAAGTAAAAAAAATAGCTTCTAGTTATGGTACCACAATCCATATTATGGGAGAAATGTCATTAACATTCGCTTTAATAAAAAAATTGCAAGGTAGCGGGTATAACTGCATTGCTTCTACAACAGAGCGATGCACAATAGAACATGAAAATGGTAATAAGGAATCTTCTTTTCATTTTGTAAAATTCCGAGAATATGAAAGGTATTAAATAATTAAGACAATGGAACTGATACTTAACACCTTTGGTACCGCACTGAGTATAGACAATGAGGGATTTGTTATTACCAACAAAGATGGAAGGCAACGAATTCCAACTAACGGCATCAAATCTATTCAGATTAGTAAAGGGGCACAAATAACAAGTGACGCAGTAATGCTCGCAATTGAACGAGAAATTGAAGTATTATTTACAGATAAGTCAGGGAATCCTATCGGAAGAATATGGAGTCCTAAATACGGTTCAATTTCAACCATTCGCAAAGGACAACTTAATTTTTCTTTTTCACACGACGCTGTTAATTGGATAAAAAAAATCATCAGAAAAAAAATTGAAAACCAGCAAGCATTATTATTAATGATGTGCCCTGGAGATGATGAAGGTAAAAGAATTATAACAAAGGCCAATAAAAGGCTGGAAGACTACCGTTTAAAAATTTCAGCGCTAAACGGCTCTATTGTATCTGATATTGCATCAACACTTAGAGGTTGGGAGGGAGTTTCTTCAAAAATCTATTTTGAATCTCTTAATTTCTTTATACCTGAAAAATATCAATTTTCAGAAAGGTCACAACATCCAGCAAAAGACCCTATTAACGCACTGTTAAATTATGGCTACGGATTATTATATGGAAAAGTTGAGGGAGCACTAATCAAAGCAGGTATAGATCCTTATGTTGGGATAATGCACAGAGACAATTATAATAGACCGGTATTAGTCTATGACATAATCGAAATATACCGCATCTGGATCGACTATGTCGTCTATAGTCTTGTAATCCAAAATGCCGTTACAGAGGACTATTATTCAGTTAAA
Organism: uncultured Muribaculaceae bacterium; assembly: GCA_964587275.1. Taxonomy (GTDB): domain Bacteria; phylum Bacteroidota; class Bacteroidia; order Bacteroidales; family UBA932; genus CAZPLM01. The sequence goes on from CAZPLM010000027.1 coordinate 13,831, forward strand.
GAAGATGGTTCATTTTGGCTTGAAACACTTGGTCGAAGAGTTCTCATCCAATCAGTTAATGATTATATGGATGAAGTCATCACTCAATCCGGAACAATGCGAAGTCGACAAACAATGATCTCTTTATATGCCCAAGAATTGGCTCAAATATTCAAAAAATACGAATAGTCATGATATACGCAGGCAAACAAATTACTGGTGCTGCCGACAAGCTGGTTAAAGTTCCAATCGAATATGTATTTCACAAACTTATTAGGCCTGATAATGATATTCAAACCAAGATTCGGCAGTTGAGAATTGTGAGAGATATAGATAAAAAGACCTACGGGC
>CAZPLM010000028.1:0-3460 GCA_964587275.1 uncultured Muribaculaceae bacterium
TGGCAAAATAATATCCTTGAATGGAATATCCATAAAGAGGATATGATTAAAATTCAACAACATTACAAAGAAATGGGCGTAAAAGGCAAGCATCCTGAAAAACTCGCCTATATGATATAATGAGCAACCATATTTTTGGGATAAACACCCTGAAAGAGTTATACTCTTATTCAGTCAAAAAGTACAGCGACAATCCGCTGTTCTCTTTTTTTGACGGTTCTTGTCCAATGACATATAAGGATTTCGGACAAAAGACCGATATGATAGCAAAGTTACTGGATGATAAAGGCTATGGGAAGAGGGACAGGATAGCTATATGGTCTCAAAATATGCCTGACTGGCCTGTTGCCTTTTTCAGCATTACAGCATTCGACAAGATAGCTGTGCCACTTCTTCCGGATTTTTCACCCGCAGAAGTGGAAAATATTCTGAAACATTCAGGCAGCAAGGCTCTGTTTGTTTCTAAAAGGCTCTATGCAAACCTTACAGAAGAGTCCAAAAAAGAATTAAGCACAATTATCATTACCGACTCATTTGAAATTGTCAAAGATGATCCTGTGAGAGACGACATTGACAATAGCGACATTGTTGATGATTTGGCATTGATCATATATACTTCCGGCACAACAGGCTCTTCAAAAGGGGTTATGCTTACGAATAGAAACCTCTGTGCCACATTAAATGATGCGGTTGCATTGAGACCGAGTTTTGAATGGGATGTCTGGCTCTCGATCCTGCCTCTCTCCCACACTCTTGAATGCAGCCTTTCAATGCTGCTGCCTTTTTTTTCAGGATCACAGGTTAAATATCTCGACAAAGCTCCTACGCCTACCATTCTTATGAAGGCGCTTAAAAACATACGTCCTACAACAATGCTTTCTGTTCCTCTGATAATAGAAAAGGTCTACAGAAATGCTGTACTTCCCGCATTTAAAAAGAATAAATTCATCTCATTTATCTACACTTTGACTCCAGGGAGAATAATTCTCCACAGGGTTGCGGGCAAAAAACTGATGAAGAAATTTGGCGGCAGGATCAGGTTTTTCGGTATTGGAGGAGCAAAACTTGATTCTGAAGTTGAGAGATTCCTGTATGAAGCACATTTCCCATACGCCATAGGATATGGCCTTACAGAAACATCTCCTCTGCTTGCCGGAGCCATAGGGAAAACCCTCCAGGTCGGATCGACCGGACCAGCTACGGAGGGTGTGACATTAAGAATTGACAATCCTGATCCTGCGACAGGTGAGGGAGAAATAGTCGCTAAGGGAGACAATATAATGCCCGGGTATTATAAAAATCCGGAAGCTACTGAAGAGGCCTTTACGTCTGACGGATGGTTCAAGACAAAAGATTTGGGCATACTTGACAGGAGCGGAAAACTCTTTATAAAGGGAAGGCTTGGTAATATGATAGTTGGAGCAAGCGGTGAAAATATCTATCCTGAAGAAATAGAGACCGTCATTAACAGTTATCCTCTTGTCAACGAATCCATTGTTACAAAGAAAGACGGGAAGCTGACTGCTCTCGTGCGTCTCTCCGCTGACACGATCGAATCAATAAGAATAGGTGTCCAGGACTATGTGATAGATAATTTCAGGGAAATTGCCGACAAACTCATCAATACTTATGAGGAGCGCAGAAACGAATATATTGTGAATTATTCGGGAAGCCAGGATAATTTCAAGGCTGATTTTGACAAGAAAAGATCTGAACTTTTCCGTATGTACAACATCAGAAGGCAGGCTCTTGACAGACTGCATCAATGGAGAGTCAATATAGCATCAAAAGAAATCCAGGAAAGGGTCGATAATATTAAGACCGATATCCTGGATTATGTTAATTCGAGAGTAAACAATTTTTCAAAAATAAGCCGTGTAGTCTTTATGGACAAGGATTTTGAAAAGACAGCTACTCAAAAGATCAAACGGTTCCTCTATAAATAAGAGATCTCATCAATCCACGCATTCCACTGATCGAAGTAAAGATTTCCACCTTTCCATTCAACTTCACCTCTTTGGAAATCGACTGTTTCACTGCGGGTGTATTGTTTCGGAGGAAACATCTTACCTGAAAAGTCAGAATTGACAATCCATCTGTAGGCATCAAGGCCGTGCAGGTAAAAATCGTATTCATCTTCATTGTCAATGACATTATATCTTCCGCGTCCGAATGACATATCGGTAGGAACCCATCCCACTCCTTCATAGTAGATTTCTCCCCAGTCATGGAGGTTGACCTCAACCGGATGCAGCATCCATCCGCTTTGCCACCTTGCAGGCACTCCTGCGCATCTTGCCATAGTTATCAGCAGTAAACTGACCTGACCGCAATCACCATGATTATTGTCAAGTACATACTCAGGAATATTGTCAATGGTAGAATATTCTCTGGCGCTAGCCCATGGATAATTTTCCGAAATCCATCTGTAAATTGACTTGACCTTTAAAAAAGGATTTGTCTCATTTCCCACAATGGAATCGGTCAGATGTCTGATCCTGTCGCTGAAGACAATATGAGGCGTTCTCTCAGCTGTATACTCTTTATAAAGATCGCTTTCAGTATTATACGGCTTCACATCTTCCGGTTTGAAATCATACCATTCGTTATAGCACTTAAATGAGATCTCATAAGTAAAGATTGTCGGTTTGCCTGCAACGGCAGGCTTCTCCATATAAATGCTCTTGTGAGCAATATTATCAGGGGCGATCTTATACTCATCTGAAGATGCAAGCAACTCAACATTTGTCTGGCTATCCTGATCTTCACGAGGATATGGCATCCATGCCCTTACAAGCTCTCCAGCCGGTACGGCATCAGCATCAACCGTTAGTTTGAATTTGATTTTGTATGATACCGGATCAACAAGGGCTTTATGCTCCGCTCTTGAATCTGCAATGACATTTCTCAAAAGCGTATCAAGAAAGAGATGAAGCGGATCCGGATCAGGGGTGGTAATGGAATCAAAAACTGCATTTGCTGCAGTATCTATGCGGAATAAGTTTCTTCCGGCATTTCTGAAATACATCTTTTTGCCATTGATGATTCTGCATTCCAGGGCATTTGATTTTTCCCAGCTTTCCATCTGTTCAGCAGTAAGATCAGGATAAAATCCTTTCAGGTAATCGACAATATAAGCGCTGTCGCGATTGAAGTCGATAGCAATTCGGCGTTCTTTTTCCTCTTGACTGATAGTCAGGGATTGATCGTCTTTAGACGAAAATTGTCCACAACCGGCTACGATCATGGACAATAAAAACAACGTAAATTTACGCATCAGTTTATTTAGTTCAGTAGTATTACCAACTATTTGACCCTCTCGCCGTAAGTCCTGTCAACTGTATTGACCTTGATTTTATCACCCTGATTTATAAAGAGAGGAACCATGATTTCAGCACCTGTTTCCATGGTGGCCTGTTTCAAGGCATTGGTAGAAGCCGTATCGCCCTTTACCGCCGGC
>CAZPLM010000028.1:3470-12901 GCA_964587275.1 uncultured Muribaculaceae bacterium
GTATAAGTAACTTCCAGATCCACATAGGTAGGAAGCTCGCAGGTCAGACATCTCTCTTCATCGGCAAGAAATACCATTTCAACAAGTTGTCCCTCTTTCATAAGGTCTGAGTTCTCAACCATATCACTCCCAAGGTGAACCTGCTCGAAAGTCTCGGTATGCATAAAGTTAAACCCATCCTCATCTTTATACAGAAACTGATAAGGTCTGTGTTCAACTGTAATCACATCAATCTTCTCACCAGCAGTAAAAGTCTTTTCGAGAATCCTGCCATTTTCGAGGTTACGCATTTTTGTCTTTACAAATGCAGGACCTTTACCGGGTTTAACATGCTGGAACCAAACGATAGAACACGGCTTGTTATTGAAATCTATACAAAGTCCGTTCTTAAAATCTGCTGTTGTTGCCATAAAACTTGAAATTTTCTTTTTTTCTGAACTGCAAATGTAATAAAATTAGCTGAATTTATATGATTATATGACCTTTATCTCTTCAAAAAATGCACGAATGTCCTCTAACTGCCATTTGGGAGTGGATGTTGCCCCGCAAATTCCGACACTGTCTCCATCCCTAAACCATTCCATTTTTATATCGTTTTTGCTTTCAAGGTGATATGAACGGCTGTTTGACCGACTGCATAATTCAAACAGCACCTTTCCGTTGGAACTTTCCCTGCCGCACACAAAAAGGATGACATCATGTTTTTTCGCAAATTCTGCAAGGAGAATATGCCTTGAGGCCACCTGGCGACATACAGTATCAAAAATCCTCACATCTCCGGAACGGGATTTTGATTTTACAGCCTCAGCAACCTCCTTAAATTCTTTCGGATCCTTTGTCGTTTGAGAAAAAAGAGCGACAGGCCTGTCGAAGTCTATTTTTTGTATCTCTCCAATATTCTGAACAACAATGGCATTATTGTCTATCTGCCCGACAAGCCCGTTAACCTCAGCATGACCGATCTTACCAAAAATCACCAGTTGTCCACCTGTTTTTTTTATCTCTTCATATTCTTTGGCGATCCTCTCCTGGAGTTTAAGAACAACAGGACAAGTACAGTCGATGATTTGAAGATTATTGTTTTTCGCCAACCGATATGTTGACGGTGGCTCCCCGTGCGCTCTAAACAGGATCATCTCTCCATTAAGAGCAGCCATCTGATCTTTATCAATGATTATTAACCCCTTTGCGGAAAGACGCTCCAATTCCTCGGAATTATGTACGATTGCTCCGAGCGAATAGAGATGATTGTTATACTTGAGCCAGTTTTCAGCCTGACGGACTGCTCTCACAACGCCATTGCAAAAACCGGAATTATCATCAATCTCAATCCTAAGTTTCATAAGATCAAATCAACTTGACAGACCATTTATCGATAAGTATCTTGTTCAACCATACCATCTGATCCCCCATAGTCATATTGGTATTGTCAAGAACTATCGCATCATTTGCCTTGCAGAGGGGATCCACTGCTCTTGTCGAATCAATAAAATCCCTGTCCTGAAGGTTTTTCATAATAACATTCAAATCAGCCTGCTTATTTTGAGCGATCATCTGATCATATCTGCGCTGCGCTCTGACTTTAAGATCTGCGGTCATGAATATTTTCAACTGCGCATTTGGAAAAACTTTTGTCCCAATATCCCTGCCATCCATCACAATTCCTCCCTTATTGCCATATTCACGCAACACCTGATTGACATAATTACGAACAAAAGGAATGGCCGATATCGGGCTCACATGGCTTGATACATCCATTCTCCTGATCAGTTCTTCAACATTTTCATCGTCAATATATGTCTCGCTTCTCAACCCGTCCCCGGAAAGCACGAAACTTAATTTCAGAGAAGGGAGAAGCCTCAAAAGCCCCTGTTCATCTATTCTGTTCCTGTCATCAATAAGATTATTTCTCATTGAAAAGAGGGTAACGGCACGATACAACGCCCCTGAATCCAGATAGATAAAACCGAGTTTGGATGCAATCAGCCTGGCGAAAGAGCTCTTTCCTGTAGATGAATAACCGTCAATTGCAATAATGATATTTGGCATCTCTTTGGCATAATACTTTACGCAAATGTACTGAAAAAATATCTATCTTTGCGAGTCGAAATAAAAAAGGACTATTGAATGAAAATATTAATTATCGATGATGAGAAGAGTATCCGTAACACCCTCAAGGAAATACTTGAATTTGAAGGACATGCCATTTCTTTGGCGGCTGACGGTAAAGAGGGCGTAGACGCTGCATTATCTGACAATTTCGATGCAATTTTCTGTGATATCAAGATGCCTGAGATGGATGGTGTGGAGGTTCTTGATAAACTGAGAGAATCACAGTGCGATTCCGCAATTATCATGATTTCAGGGCACGGGAGCATAGATACAGCTGTCGAATGCATAAAAAAGGGGGCTTTTGATTTTATCCAGAAACCTCTTGACCTGAACAGAATTCTGATTACCCTGAAAAATGCCACGGAAAGAACATCTCTTGTAAAAGAGACCAAAATACTAAAGAAAAAAGTAAGTTCACACAATGAGATTATAGGTGAATCGGCGCCAATCAAACATATCAGAGATGTCATAGCAAGAGTAGCTCCTACAGATGCGAGAGTATTGATTACCGGCTCGAACGGAACCGGGAAAGAACTCGTAGCCCACGCTCTTCACAACCTCAGTACAAGATCTGAGGCGCCATTCATTGAAGTTAACTGCGCTGCCATTCCAAGCGAACTCATTGAAAGCGAACTGTTCGGGCACGAAAAAGGAGCATTCACATCAGCTGTCAAACAGCACAAGGGAAAATTTGAACAGGCAGACGGAGGCACTCTCTTCCTTGATGAAATTGGAGATATGAGTCTTGCCGCACAGGCAAAAGTGCTCAGAGTCCTTCAGGAAAACAAACTGACACGAGTAGGCAGCGACAAAGATATTACTGTTGATGTGCGTGTGATTGCCGCCACCAATAAGAATCTTATCAATGAGATTGAGAAAGGCACTTTCCGTGAAGACCTCTTCCACAGATTAAGCGTAATCGTCATACATGTTCCTTCCCTGGCGGAAAGAGCGGATGACATTCCACTTCTTGTGGATTATTTCATAGACCAGATCTGCGCCGAAACAGGCATGCCAAAGAGAAATATAGAACCTGAGGCCATTGAAGAGCTTAAAAAGAACAAATGGACCGGAAACATACGCGAATTGCGCAATGTTGTTGAAAGGCTGCTAATTCTCTGTAACGACAAAATCACAAAGGAAGATATTATCACATTTGCCAATCCGGCAATATAAAAAGACAAAAATGAATTTAGTTGCAATAGTAGGGAGACCTAATGTGGGGAAATCCACTCTTTTTAACAGGCTTGTCGGAATGCGACAGGCTATTGTAGATGAGACTGAGGGCGTAACAAGAGACCGTCACTATGGCAAGTGCGAATGGTGCGGAAATGAATTTTCCGTAGTGGATACCGGCGGACTTACAGTCAATTCAGATGATATGTTCGAGAGCGCAATACGTAAACAGGTCATGATTGCAATTGAGGAGAGCGACCTGATTCTTTTTCTTGTTGAAGTCGGCACAGGCATTACAGATATTGATTCTCAGATCGCCAATGTCTTGAGGCGTTCTAAGAAACCGGTTATTCTCGCTGTCAATAAAGTTGATACTGGAGATAAAATGTTTGGTGTTTATGAGTTCAACTCTCTCGGTCTGGGTGAGCCATGGAGCATCGCTTCAGCAAGCGGAAGCGGTACAGGTGACCTGCTGGATGAGATTATAAAGAAACTTCCTGAAGAAAAATCACTTGAAACAGAAGAAAAGACACTTCCACGCGTTGCAATTGTCGGCAAACCGAATGTTGGGAAATCTTCTCTGACAAATGCTCTTTTAGGAGAAGAAAGAAATATTGTAACACCTGTGGCCGGGACTACAAGAGATGCTATTTCAAGCTATTACAACAAATTCGGACACGAATTTATCTTGATTGACACCGCGGGTTTGAGAAAAAAGAACAAGGTCAAGGAGGACCTTGAATTCTATTCAGTCCTCCGTTCCATCAGAGCCATAGAAAACTCGGATGTCTGTATAATGATGATTGATGCGCAAACAGGTATTGAAGCGCAGGATATGGCGGTTTATAACATTATCCAGAGAAATAAAAAAGCCTGCGTGATTGTAATAAACAAATGGGATCTGGTTGAAAAGGGAAACAATACCCTTAAATTATATACAGAATCAATAAAGCAGAAACTTGCTCCGTTCAATGACCTGCCGATCATTTTTACATCTGTGATTAACAAACAGAGGATAATGGATGTTCTCAATTCAGTTGGTAAGGTCTATGATAATTATTCGCGAAAGATCCAGACATCCAAACTAAACGAAGCGCTGCTGCCTGAAATAGAGAATTACCCGCCTCCTGCATGGAAAGGAAAATATGTGAAAATCAAGTATATAACACAACTTCCAACAGCTTTTCCATCATTTGCTTTTTTCTGTAATCTGCCACAGTACGTGAAAGATCCATATAAACGGTTTCTGGAAAACAAATTAAGGACATACTTTGATTTCAGCGGATGCCCTGTTCAGATATATATGAGACAGAAGTGATATTACTCCTTCTCAATTCTTAATTGCTGGACTGAATCAACACTGCCGTTGGATTTGACAAATAGAATGATCCTGAACTTTTCGCCTCCGGCATTGAGACTTCCCACTGCATATTTCATTGGGGTTTTGCCTCCCTTGTGGACGATGCTGAATTTCTTCGGAGTATAATTAGTGAAAAAATTCTTCATAATAAGTTTTGCCTGGTTCTTTGTACAATTATTGATTGCGCCAAGCACATCCAACTCAAGATTTTCGGCGAACCACGCAGACAACTTTTCATAATCGCCACTCTCAATATACTTGCCGATTGGAACAAATACATCCTGATCTTTCTGTTGCGCACTTGCAGGCGAGGTTGAAAAAATAAAAAAAATTAACGTCAGAAATAAAATCACTTTTTTCATTATCACGAATCTTTTCTCTTTATAATTAAATCCAATAAAAAGCAAAAATCAAGCCATATAAGCACAATTATTGCATAATAATCCTAAATTTGCAAAATATAAAGTATATATATGGCTATCAAACTGATATTAATGGGCAAAACCGAAGATTCATACCTTAAAAAAGGTATTGAACTTTATATCGGGAGAATCGGTCATTACTGCAAATTTTCAATAATTGAAATTGGAGAATTAAAACAAGTCTCATCATTGTCCAGGGAGCAGATTAAGGAAAAGGAGGGTCTGTTAATTTTAAACCAGATTAAGCCGTCCGACCATCTGATACTGCTTGATGAGAGGGGAAATTCCTGTTCATCGGTAGAATGGGCACAACATTTGGAGCATTTAATGGCACACAGTTCAAAGGATATTGCATTTGCAGTCGGAGGCAGCTGGGGATTTTCTCAGGATGTATATAAAAGGGCTGATTCGCTCCTCTCCCTCTCCAAAATGACTTTTTCTCACCAAATGGTCAGAGTAATATTTCTTGAGCAACTGTATAGGGCATTTACTATTATTAAAGGGGAACCATATCATCACGAATGAATAAGTCATTAAAAAAACTTTGTTTCGTATTTGGAGCGATAGCAGTCGCTCTTTTTCTCCTTTCATTCATAGTCTCAAACAGTGAAGTACGGATCCGGAGAGAGGCAAGAAAAGTGGAGCGTAAAATTGAACGCCGGCAGAAAGTAATTGACAGCTATGCAAAAAAAGCAATGGAAGTACCTGCCAATGAGTGGCTTCAATTTGAAGACTTCCCTGATGACATGGTATTATACAAGTATAATGCAGATACGCTTCAGTCATGGATCAATCAGTTTTCAATAAGTAACGACGAGGTGGATGTCTACCCACTGTGGTACAGACTGCACTACATGAGCAATGGTAATCTTTTCAATACGCCTCTTGCATATATTAATAATGAAGAACAGTACATCAACCTCGGCTCCGCATGGTACATTATTAAAACATACACACACGAATATTCAAAGATAATCACCGGAATTCTTATTAAAACAGAATTTCCATCTGACAATCAATCTGTTATAAGCGAGGTCAATAAACACCTCAAGCTCAATAAGAAATACACTACGGTAAGCCTTAATGAAGGCTCCGGTACTGTCATCAGAGGAATGGATAATGTGCCACTTTTCGCCATCACTCCGGCAGCGCCGTCATATTTCAGCTATAACAACTCACCTCTGCGATGGATTGCACTGCTTTTCGTCTTATTTGCACTCCTTGTGTATCACGCATGGAAAAGAAGCTGGGCGTCATTGGCCATCAGTATGTTTGGCCTTATTGTTATCCGAGGTGCGGCGATAATGCTGTCTCAATGGGTAGATCCGACCAACTCACTCTTTTCTCCGGTAACTTACGCTGACACCATTGCCTTTAACTCCATAGGCAGCCTGTTATTCAACAATCTTTTCGTTTTTTGCATAGTCATAATACTATTTTTGGCCAGATTAAAACTGTACAAACTATTTATCTTTGACGGAAAAGAAAAAAGAGTATTCTTCATAGTGCTGATCTCTTTATTCACGGCATTTCTCATTGCATATATTCATCTGACCCTGCGATCACTGATCAAGAATTCAACGATAGTCCTGAATATCGCCAACATCAATGAATTCTCCTTCTATTCGGCATTGAGTTATCTTTCATACGCCACTCTATTCCTTGCATTGATCTACTGTCTTCAGATATTGTGCAGATCAATCTGGGTAAACCGGAAAGTATCGATGTTCTCGTGGGAAAACACATTGATTTACATAGCGATAATAAGCCTTTATACTGTGGTTACGATCAATGTCTATGGATTGAAAAAAGAATATGAGACTAACTGGGTGTGGACAAACAAACTTTCCGTTGAAAGAGATCTCGGACTTGAACTTCAACTGAGAGGCGTCGAGGGCGGAATTGCAAGCGATCAACTTCTTGCAATGCTGACATTCCTTCCGCAAGTGGGAAATGAAATGATAGAAAGAAGGATAATGGAGCGCTATTTTTTCAACAATGTCAGCCGGAAATATAATATATCAATTACGACCTGCAGTGAAAACAGCCAGCTTCTGATCGACCGCTTCACCCCTACGGTAAACTGTTACGAATTTTACTCGGATGAGACCAAGCAGTATGGTATCCCGCTCTATCCAAGTTCAAACTTTATGTATTTGAACAACTATAACGGACAGACTTCATATATCGGCGTCTTCACCTACCTCGACTACAGCAACTATAAAACAGCAAAATTATTCATTGAGATTGAATCAAAGTACACCAATGACGATATAGGATATGATATTATTGATTTTACCAATTCAAGCGACAACCAGAAATGGCCAAAGCACTACTCTTACGCAAAATACTGTAACGGTAAAATGGTCAGCAACTCAGGTAATTACAATTATCCTGTCACAATTGGGGCAAATGATTACAAGATAGGGTATTCAATGAGAAAAAAAGGGGGTTACATCCATTTCACCAATAAATTTTCTGATGATGAGATGGTAATCCTGAGCAGGCCGCGCTACACATTCCTGCCATATCTGGTGACTTTTTCATATCTTCTTATTTTCTATGGAATAATAATTCTCTTATTTACAAGGTGGGGACGAAGAAGCAAACTGCTTTCACTTCCAAAATATTCATTCAAGAGGAAAATAACCCTCCTTCTTACAACATCACTGGTAATTGCCCTCCTGTCCACAGGAATCGGCAGTATTATTTACAGTCTCAAAGCATCGAACAGCAATAACAATCTTCAGATGGAGGAGAAGGTCAAGATAGTGCAGTCATCACTTTCTGATTTCTGCCAATACGCGTTGCGTTATAACGAACTTAACACGCCTCAGCTCTTTGATGCAATGGACAGAGTCGCCAGCAACACTCAAAGCGATATTAACCTCTACGATACGCATGGGAGGCTTATACGTTCCACCAAACCCGCGATTTTCGAACAATTTCTCATGGGCTCAAGAATGAATGACAAAGCATTCTATGAAATAGTCAAAAAACATTCAATGAGATATATAGGCAAGGAAAAAATTGCCAATATGAACTTTTTCTCAATCTATGCGCCTTTATTCAATGTCGACGGCAAGTTGGTCGCAATAGCTAACATTCCATACTTCCTGAGATCTTCCGATATGAGAGATGACGTCACATCTACGATAGCGATGATCGTCAATATCTACCTGCTTCTGATCATAGCGACCACCCTCGGAGGTATTATGGTATCGAACTCAATATCAAGGCCTCTTACTGAAATCAAAAAGAAAATGGAAGGATTGATCATTTCCAAAAAAAATGAACATATCATCTATAACAAACGCGACGAACTTGGAATCCTTGTAAGCGCATACAACAAGATGGTGGATGACCTGGATGAAAGCACGCGTCAACTCGCAGAGACAGAGCGTCAGGAGGCATGGAAAGAGATGGCAAGACAGATTGCACACGAGATCAAGAATCCGCTTACCCCTATGAGGCTAAGCATACAGCACATGATGAGGCTAAAGCAAAAGAATATTCCCGGATGGGAAAACAAGCTTGAGGAATTGAGCCAGTCTCTGATTGAACAAATTGATATTCTGTCTGAGACTGCCGGAGAATTTTCTTCTTTTTCTAAATTCTATAATGAAGAACTGTGCGAAGAAGACCTGTGCAATCTCGTTCACGATCAAGCTGTTCTCTTCAACACAAGAGACAGTATTAAAATGGAATTTTGTTTCAATGTTGACTCCGCCCCTGTGATGATCAGAAAAAAACAGATCGTCAGGGTATTTGTCAATCTGATTTCAAATGGAATACAGGCTGTTGAAAATAAAGAAGACGGAATCTTGCGTGTCAGCCTTGACAGGGATGGCAATTATTATAAAGTTGACATAGAAGATAACGGCCCGGGAGTCAGTGAAGAGAATTACAGCAAACTGTTCAAACCTAATTTTACTACCAAATCAAGCGGAACAGGACTCGGACTTGCAATAAGCCACAGTATAATTGAACAGTCAAGAGGCTCAATAAGTTACTCTACATCATCTCTTGGAGGAGCCTGCTTTACGGTACGACTTCCTGCCATGAATGACATCGCCTGAAATCAATAAATCTTCAGAACTCCGACCTCTACACCCTTGTCACCGGCCTGCACTACAATAACCCTCTTGCCCGACTTATTGCTCACCTCGTCCGGTTTATCCATATATGTATGCGAATGGCCTCCTATGATAATGTCTATATTCTCTGAATTAGCCGCCATAATAGTATCCGAAGGATTATTGATACCACCGTTTGAGTAGCCTAAATGAGAAAGCAGGACCACGATATCGCACTTTTTTTTGTTCCGGAGATAGTCTGCATACTTATTAACAGTTTCTATA
>CAZPLM010000028.1:12911-14066 GCA_964587275.1 uncultured Muribaculaceae bacterium
CGTTAATGAAGTCTGCAAAAACAAGTGTTCCAAGTTTTACAGTGGCTCCAATAATTCCAACCTTCAATCCGCCTCTCTTGATAATAATATATGGTTTGACACACTCCTCCAATGGAGTGCCTGTAAAATCCATATTACAGCATACTGTCGGAAAAGCGGAATTATTGATACGGCGGGCAAGTTCGGCCTGGCCATTATCAAATTCGTGATTGCCAATAGTTGTAGCGTCATAGCCCAAAATATTCATAAGCTCAACCTCAAGGTCTCCTTTTGCCATTGTAAAATAAGGTGTGCCTTGATTATAATCGCCTGCATCAAGCAACAGCACCTTGTCAGCACCATATTGTGACCTTACGCTGTCAATAAACTGCAGACGGCGCTCAACCCCTCCTCTACCCTTATTCCTGCCGGTTCTCAACTCTTCAATCTGACTGTGAGTATCATTTGTATGTAAAATAACAAGTCTCTGTCCTGCCGCAGAAGTGGAAAGAGATAAGGCGATGCTGATTATCAATAATAACTTTTTCATTTTTTGTCCCTCATACAATTTTTAACCGTTACTCTTCCGTCTTTTTTTAAGAGAATATTTCCTTTCATCTCCCTGATGTAATTCACGACAGCATCTCTTATAAAGATATTTGATCCAGTTACATTCTCTGAATAAGGCCTGAGCCCGCCTTCGGTATCAAGTAGAAAATCAATAGATGCAAACTTATATAGTTTATTGTCATCCAGTGGTTTACCATCAATATTCGCCTTGGTCAGCTTGAAGTTGTCAATAACCAACTCAACATTGCTGAATGCTTCTGTCTTGCCTCTTTTTGCGTACTTTTCAATAAGCTTTCTCAGTTGCGACCCTCTTATATCCAACACTACAAGTCTATTGTCAAATGGAAGAATGGAGTATATATCATATACCCTGACTGCACCTTTCGGCAAACTTGTCCTTATCCCGCCGAAATTCAGCATCGAAAGATCGACTTTCTCTCCTGTGAATTTTTCAGCGCACTCTCGAAGCATATCGGCAATAAAGTTGGAAAGAGGACTTTCCGGAGAATCACTTCCGTACTCTCCTTCCGAATAACCTATTATCTCCTGAAGAGGAGCAAGCAGATTTGAATACTTCGCAATAACTTCAGTAGCAGCAGGATTCTT
>CAZPLM010000029.1:0-13984 GCA_964587275.1 uncultured Muribaculaceae bacterium
GAACAAAGAGATAAACATCCCTCAGGTTGGCGCTCAGATAAGGATGTATATGAATTATTCGCAGCGTATACAGTTGTTCCATTATCTGGTAGGACTTGCAAGGGCGGATCAGGATATTTGTGAGGCTGAAATTGCAGTTTTGAGGCAGATAGCGGCTGCCATAGGGATGACGAATTCTGATACTGAATCGATCCTTTCAATCTATTCTGATGATATAGACTCCGCATATAAGGTGCTTGAGATTGACAAGAGTGTTTCTGACGATGAACTTAAGAAAGCATACAGGCGTATGGCTATCAAGTATCACCCGGATAAAGTAGCCTCTCTCGGACCTGAAGTGCAGAAAGCTGCTGAAGAAAAGTTTAAAAAGGTGCAGAGCGCCTATGAAATAATAAAGAAAGAACGAGGTCTTGAATAGAGAGCTCATAATTAATAATCAGACAATGAAGACAGATTTAAAACAGGTATTGTCAATATCGGGACAAAGCGGTTTGTTCCTCTATTTGGCTCAGGCAAAAAACGGTATGATTGTAGAGTCACTTGCTACAAAGAACAGAAGTGTATTCGGCGCAAATGCAAAGGTTACTTCTCTTGCTGATATCTCGGTTTATACAAATGAGGATGAGATGCCGCTCAGACAAATTCTCGAGAATATGCACAAGAAACTCGGTGAGACAGATGCTCCAACATCAAAGAGCGATGCAAATATCATTAAGGGATTTTTTGCTGAAGTAGCTCCGAATTATGATGAGGACAGATTTTATGTTTCCCACATGAAGAAAATCCTTGAATGGTACAAGATTCTCAAGGAGTATGCTTCTCTCGATTTCGAGGATGAGAAGAAAGAGGAGGAGGCTACGGCCGCTGCCGAGCAGAAGAGTGAAAACAAGACTAAAGCTGCCGCTCCTAAAAAGGCTCCTGCAAAAAGCCCTGCCAAGTCAACTTCGACAAAGGCTGCGACCAGCAAGGCAGCTGCTTCAAAAAAGAGCACAAAGTCAGTACAGAGAAAAGCAAATTAACGAAGAAAGGCTTGAAGGTAATACTGATTACACTTGGCTGCTCTAAGAACAGAGTCGATTCAGAGCATCTTCTAAAACAGATCGTTTCAGCGGGAATTGAGGTTTCCGCCAATGATGAACTGTCTGAAGAATCTGTCTGTGACGCTGTTATCCTTAATACTTGCGGTTTTATCCGGGATGCGAAAGAGGAATCGATAAATGCGATACTTGAGGCCGTCAAGGCTAAAAAAGAGGGAAGGGTCGGAAAGATATTCGTTTTCGGCTGTCTGTCTCAACGGTATGGCAAAGAGTTGAACTGCGAGATTCCCGAGGTGGATCATTTCTTCGGGGCATTTGACTTTCATTCGCTCCTAAGCGCCCTCGGGGTAACTCCCGACAATGGGCCTTTATGTCAAAGGTATCTTACAACTCCTTCTCATTATGCCTATCTGAAGATTTCGGAAGGCTGCGACAGAACATGTGCCTATTGTGCCATTCCTCTGATCAGGGGAAAGCATATATCAGTCCCAATGGAGGATCTGGTCCGTGAGGCTGAATATCTTGCCGCCGCCGGAGTGAAAGAATTGATAGTCATAGCTCAGGACACTACCTATTATGGGATGGATCTGTATGGGAAACGGATGTTGGGGAGGCTTCTTGAAAAGCTTGTGCAAATCAAAGGCATTGAATGGATAAGAATTCATTATTCATATCCGGACAACTTTCCAGATGATGTTCTCGATATAATGGCCTCTTCTCTAAAATTATGCAAATATATTGACATTCCGCTTCAGCACTCTTCAGACAAGGTGCTTTCTATGATGCGTCGTTCAGTAGATGGGAAGCAGACTCGTGAGCTGATAGAAAAATTCAGAAAAAAAGTACCTGATGTTGTGCTTCGCACGACTCTTATTGTAGGCCATCCTGGTGAAGGTAAAAGAGAGTTTTCGGATCTTCTCGATTTTGTGAAAGAGTACAGATTCGAAAGGCTTGGAGCATTTACCTACTCGGAGGAGGAAGGAACATACGGGGCTGAACATTACAAAGACAGCATATCCGATAAAGTCAAGAGAGAGCGGTATGATGAACTGATGACTCTTCAGTCCGGCATCTCTCTCGAATACAACCGCTCACGTGTTGGAACAGATGAAAGGGTTATTGTCGATTCCTTCTCTGACGGCACGATAATCGCAAGAAGTATGAAGGAATCTCCGGATGTGGATGGAGAAATTTTAATAGACGCGCAGATGATTCCTGCCGGCTTAATTGGAAATTTTTTAAATGTTAAAATAATCGGCGCAGATGAATATGATCTGAGGGCTATGCTCGATGTCGGCGCCACACTTAAAACGAATTGATACTATGGGATTATTAACAGGAAAAGTCGCGCTGATTACTGGTGCGGCAAGAGGCATCGGCAAGGCCGTTGCTCTGAAATTTGCCTCAGAAGGGGCTGATATAGCATTTACTGACCTTGTCATAGATGAAAATGGAGAACAGACTAAAAAAGAGCTCGAGGCTTTTGGGGTCAAAGTTGTCGCTGCAGCTTCCAATGCTGCTCTGTTTGATGACAGCCATAAGGCAGTACAACAGATATTCGACAGCTTCGGCAAGATTGATATTCTTGTAAACAATGCCGGAATAACAAAGGACGGTCTTATGCTTCGAATGAGTGAACAGCAGTGGGATGCAGTCCTGAACGTAAATTTGAAGAGCGCATTCAACTTTATCCATGCGGTCTCTCCGATAATGGTTCGCCAGCGTTCCGGCTCGATCATCAATATGAGTTCAATAGTAGGAGTCCGCGGAAATGCCGGACAGTGCAATTATTCAGCATCAAAAGCCGGTATGATAGGTCTTGCCAAATCAATTGCTCAGGAGCTCGGCTCACGAGGGGTGCGTGCAAATGTTGTTGCCCCGGGTTATATCATTACAGCAATGACTGCGCAGCTTCCTGAATCTGTTCAGAAAGAGTGGGAGGCTAAAATTCCTCTTCGCAGAGGCGGTACTCCAGAGGATATCGCTAATGTATGTACATTTCTTGCTTCCGACCTCTCTTCTTATGTTTCAGGTCAGGTTATTCTCGTTGACGGCGGAATGGGTATGTAATCATGAAAAACAGGAATTCAATTCATATTGCGAGTATTGCTGTCATATTGACGGCAATGCTCCTTTTTGTCTCTTCATGCGCTCCTTACGCTGTGGCTCTCAATATGGATATGAAAACCAAACCATTGGCGAAGACTGATCTTTTCGGCAAGACGGTAAGTGTCGAATTATGCAATACTGCCCTCGATACTGCGACCTCTGCTCTCTTTGCCACCGCTTTTACCAAAGGTGTCTCATCATTGCTCCCGTCAGTGAATGAATCACCTGATTATAAATTACTTATTGATTCACTCGTTCTTGGTGGAGTGAGCATGAAGGAGCCTTTCCATACTGATGACGGATTTATCTCCATGGATGTCTCTTTCCCGTATGCTTTCAATCTTGTCATATCAGATAATAATGATCCTATAAGTTCACCTTCTCCGGTGGAGTCGCTGAAGGTCGATGATGTGATGTATTTCACACTGACTGCAAAAGATACTGTTTCTCCTAAAAAATTGAAAATTTCCGCATATTCGTATCTTCCCTCTTTTTATGAAGAGATAGGACGCTATACTGCCGATTTCTTTTTTCCGCAATGGAAGAATGTTGATGTGATAATCTACACAAAGGATAGCGACGAGTGGCTAAAGGCTGAAGCTCTTGCTGATAATTTCCAGTGGGAAGAGGCTTATAAGATCTGGATTAAACTTGTTGAAAGCGACAATATAAAAGATCGTGCGGCTGCTGCCCATAACATTGCTGTCGCCTGCGAGATTCTCGGCAAGCATGAGCTTTCGGAAAAATGGCTTGCCCTGTCTAAAAAAGTCGGGAAAAAGTCATAACATTTTTAGAAAAAATGTATATTTGCTCTAAATGTACGGATATATATACATACTCAAACTTTATGGCAATATAGGCAGGGGACTCTACAACTGCCTGATGTGCTGATCTATCCCTCTTTTCTTCCTTTTTTTGGCAGATGCCTGCAAGGGCATGTGTATTCGTATGTATATGACAGGGAAGGTCATATTTTATAACTTTAATTGACAATAATAAATAATAACAATATGTTTTCAAAAGATATTTATATCCAGCGCAGAAATGCTTTGAAAAGAGCAGTAGGCAGCGGAATTCTCCTTTTTCTCGGAAATGAAGAGCAGCCGGTGAATTATACGGACAATCAGTACTATTTCAGACAGGATTCCTCATTTCTCTACTTTTTTGATTTTCACAGAAATGCAGGCGTGTCAGCAATAATGGATATTGACAATAACAGAGAAGTGATTTTCGGAGACGAACTTACAATCGATGATATTGTGTGGACAGGTCATCTGCCGACTTTGAAAGAGACGGCGGAACTTGTGGGGGTGACTGAAGTTCTGCCCGTTTCATCCCTTGCCGGAATCTTGAAAGATGCAATTTCCAAGGGTAGAAAGGTGCATTTTCTCCCTCCATACAGGGCCGAGCATTTTCTTAAAAATGAATCATTGCTTGGGATTAAACCGGAAGTTCAGAAAGAGAGTGCCTCTGTTGAATTTATTAAAGCTGTTGTCAACCTCAGAAATATAAAAAAGCCGGAAGAGATTGAACAAATTGACAAGGCTGCGGCAATTTCAATGCAAATGCATATCAATGCAATGAGGTGCGCGCGAGAAGGTATGAAGGAGTATGAAGTGATGTCGGTCGTTCACCGTACTGCTTTGGAAAATGGAGGACAACTTTCATTTCCCATAATATGTACCACACACGGGGAGACGCTACACAACCATTCTTACGGTAATCTACTGAATAAAGGTGGGATGGTACTGGTAGATGCAGGAGCTGAGATAGAAAGCGGATATTGCGGAGACATCTCTTCTTCTTTTCCTGTCGGTGATTCTTTCAGTGAGAGACAGAAAACCATATATCAGATTGTGTATAAATCACATTATGCAGCTGTTGACGCTCTTAAGCCGGGCATACCATTCAAAGAGGTGTACTATGAGGCTTGCCGTCAGATAGTAGAGGGGATGAAGGGGATAGGACTGATGAAAGGTGATGCTCACGAAGCTGTACTCGCAGGAGCCCATGCGCTGTTCTTCCAGTGCGGACTCGGTCACATGATGGGGCTTGATGTACATGATATGGAAAATCTCGGAGAAGTATGGGTGGGCTATGACGGCGTCCCTAAATCGACACAGTTCGGGATAAAATCTCTGAGGCTTGCACGTCCTCTGGAACCGGGATTTGTCCTGACAATCGAGCCGGGCGTCTATTTTATTCCTCAGTTGATTGAGATGTGGAAGCGACAGAATAAGTTTGCAGATTTTATCAATTATGATGAAGTTGAAAAATGGAAGGATTTCGGGGGAATAAGAAATGAGGAGGATTACCTTATTACCAATGACGGACACCGTCTGATGGGAATGAATTTCTCCAAGGAAATAAATGATGTAGAGAAGTTTAGAAAAGACTCACTTGCAAAATAATTCATTATGACTGACAGAATTGAAAAACTGAGAGAAGAATCGCACAATGCCGTGCCTTCACTCTGCATCGAAAGAGCTTTGATAGAGACCCGTTTCTACAAAGAAAATGATGGCAAGTATTCTATTCCCGTACTGCGCGCAATGAACTTTTATGAGATTTGCAAGCATAAAACCGTTTATATTGGTGAAAATGAACTGATTGTCGGAGAGCGTGGTCCAAAGCCAAAAGCAGTAATGACATTTCCTGAACTGACCTGCCATAGTGTTGAAGATCTGAAAATCCTGCGCAGCAGGAAATTACAGCCATATTATATCTCTGATGAAGATATTCATACTTATGCTGAAGAGGTGATCCCTTATTGGAAAGGTCGCAGTCAGAGAGAGAAGATTTTCAGCCGTGTTCCTGATGAATGGAGGTGCGCTTATGAGGCTGGAATATTTACCGAATTTATGGAGCAGCGTGCTCCCGGACATACCGCTCTTGATGGGAAAATATATAAATACGGAATGTTGGATTTCAAGAAACAGATTGCAGAAAGTCTTGCTTCACTTGATTTCATGAATGATCCGTATGCTACTGACAAGAGAGAGGAGTTACAGGCAATGGATATTTCCTGTGATGCCGCCATCATTTTTGCCGAGCGACATGCAGAGCTTGCTGACAGGATGGCTGATGAAATGCAGTCCAAACTTGAGTCAAGATTTATCGATAATGAAAAACTCCTTGAGGCCAGGACACAGCGTATAGCTGAACTGCGCAAAATTGCAGAGGTCTGCAGGAGGGTTCCGGCCCATGCTCCGGAGACATTTTACGAGGCAATTCAGATGTACTGGTTCGTTCACCTTGGTACAATAACAGAACTTAACGGCTGGGATGCGATGAATCCGGGCCACTTTGATCAGCATCTGGCGCCATTTTATGATAAAGAAATCAAGGCCGGTACACTTACAGTGGAAGAGGCTAAAGAACTTATGTCCTGCTTCTTCATAAAGGTCAACAATCAGCCTGCACCGCCAAAGGTGGGCGTTACGGCTAAGGAAAGCGGTACATATAACGATTTTACCAATCTGAATATCGGAGGTATTAAACGCGATGGCTCTGATGGTGTAAATGAAGTATCATATCTGATGCTTGATGTAATAAAGGATATTCATTTGCTACAGCCAGGGACTTCGCTTCATATAAGCAAGGTTACTCCGGATAAATTTTTGTTCGAAGGGGCAAAGGTAATACGCAAGGGATACGGCTATCCTTCAGTGTTCAACTGTGATACCTATGTTCAAGAACTTGTCAATCAGGGTAAGACAGTTGAGGATGCGAGAGAGGGAGGATGCAGCGGATGCATTGAGGTAGGGGCATTTGGAAAAGAGGCATATCTTCTGACCGGTTATCTCAATACTTCAAAGATTCTGAATATAACACTGTTCAATGGAGTTGATCCAATGACAGGAAAGCAGATCGGTCTTAAGACAGGTGATGCTGCTTCATTTAAGAGTTATGAGGATCTTTATGAGGCATTTAAAAAACAGATATCCTACTTCGTGGAGATGAAGATCAAGGTGAACAACTATATAGACAGAATGTTCGCAAAGTATGCTCCTGCTACATTTCTTTCAGTTGTAATTGAAGGTTGTATCAGTAAAGGACGTGATTATTATGACTGCGGGCCGCGTTATAATACCAGTTATATTCAGTGCACCGGTCTTGGTACTTCAACTGATTCACTGTCAGTGCTCAAGAAACATGTTTTCGAGGAAAAAAGATTTACTGTGGAGCAGATTATCGAGGCCATGAGAAGCAATTTTGGCAGAGGGCTTGTTCCGGCCGCTGATGCCGACGGCGGACTTCCTGACAGTAAGAGTGTTGAACCTCTTCAGGTCAGTGAAAAAGTCGAAATGGAAAAAATGAGACAGTATATTATCAACCATACTCCTTTTTATGGAAATGATGATGATTATGCGGACTCCATCTCAACAAGGCTTTTCAATGACCTGCACGATGCTATTGAAGGCAAGCCGAATATCAAGGGAGAATGTTATCATCTAAATATGCTCTCGACTACCTGCCATGTTTATTTTGGCAAGGTGCTTGGCGCAATGCCTAACGGACGTCTTGCAGAGTTGCCTGTTTCTGACGGTACATCACCGTCTCACGGCTCTGACACGAACGGCCCGGTCGCTGTGGTTTCATCTCTCGGTAAGTTAAAACAGACTAAATCAGGAGGTACTTTATTGAATATAAGGCTTGTGCCATCAATAGTAAGGACAGATGAGGATTTAAAGAAACTCTGTTTTCTGATAAGGACTTATTTCTCCCTGGGTGGACATCACATTCAGTTTAATATTGTAGATACCGAGACACTCCTTGATGCTCAGAAGCATCCGGAGCAGTATCGTGACCTGCTTGTGAGGGTTGCCGGTTACAGCGATTATTTCAATGACCTGAATGCAGATCTTCAGTATGATATTATTCACAGGACTGCAAACGAGACTATCTGATGCTGATTTTTGATATTAAAAAGTTTGCGTTGCATGATGGACCGGGGATAAGGACGACTGTTTTCTTCAAGGGATGCCCACTACATTGCGAGTGGTGTCATAATCCTGAAAGTCAGTCTCCTTATCCTCAGAAAATGTATGACAGCAAAAAGTGCATCGGATGTTGTTCCTGTGTGACATCCTGCCGGTCAAAAGCGCTGACCCATTTACCCGATGGCATTGTGACAGATTTTGATAAATGTGATCTCTGTGGGGAATGTGTTGAGGCTTGTCCGTCAAAAGCGATGACAATGTGCGGAAGATTGTATTCGTATGATGAGGTGATGAGTTCCGTATTGAAGGACAGAGCTTTCTACGATACATCGTCAGGAGGTGTGACTTTTAGCGGAGGAGAACCGCTGTTACAGCATGAGGCTCTGTTTGAACTGCTTGCAGGGTGCAGGAAAGAGAGGTTGCACAGTTGTATTGATACATCTCTTTTTGCGGACTCCAAAACAGTTGAAAAAGTTGCTTCTCTATCGGATTTGTTGCTGGTCGATATAAAACAAATGGATTCTGATATTCATCTTCAATATACCGGTGTTCGTAATGAGTTGATACTGGAAAATATAAAGATGATTTCCAAAATGGGCGTTCATTTCTGGATCAGGATTCCTCTGATCGGTGGTGTCAATGACGATAATAATAATATTACAGCCACTGCCGACTTTCTCCGTTCGCTGCCTGTCAAACCGGAAAGAGTAGATCTACTGCCGTATCACAGCATTGGAAATCACAAATATCATAAGTTGGGGGCGGTAGCTCCCGTGAATGTCTTCAGTATTCCTTCTCAGAAGAAAGTTGATGAATTTCAGGTGATTTTGAATCAGGCTCTTTCCTGAAAGAACCTTTATTGTCTTACTATTTGCTGCTGCTCCATGGAGAGTCATCGAGAGCTATTCCCCACTGTGGATTCCATTGAAGGACGGTATTTCTTATCGGCAGTATAAAATAGTCGGAATCGATTTCAGCGCGATATGATACGCCATTGACAGTGTGTGAAACTGACGTTTTGCTCCAAGGCTTGCCGAGGTCATTAGTATATCGTTTCAGATCGGCAAACCGTTTATATGAACCAGGATGTATTTCACGTCTTCGCTCGTTGGCTATTTCGACCATCAGATCATCAGCTGTTGAGATGACAAGATCCGGTGTGCCTCTTTTGTGCCTAAGTTTACGCAGATAATTGAGATCCGACAGTGCTCCTGCCGGATTATTTGTTCTTGCACGGCCCTCTGCACGCATCAGGAGCAATTCAGGGTAGGTAAAACCTGCTGTTCTCCCTATTTTGTTCTGATAATACTGGATCTGTCTTCCGTCATCAAATGTTTCACCTACGCTTATGCTTTTGAATCCGTCATACTCGAACATATAATATTCGCACCTCAGGTCTGTCCCGCTGTCAAATAATGCTTTGTATTCTTCTGAAGGATAAGAGGAATAATTACCGGCACCAGCCCCTGTCCTGTAGAGACAGATTTCCCGCATATATGTCGCATCGACCGGGTCGGAACCCTGCGATGTGTTGATCGAACTGGAATATTTTACATCATTGTCATTTATTGCTGAAGTATCAGCCCACTCAAACTCATTCATATCGTAGAAGAGATTTTCCATTCCACCATTTTGAGAGGCGGCAAGTTCAAGGGCTTTGTCAGCGTATAGTGCTACACTGTCATACTTTGCGGTAAAAAGGTGATAATAAGCGAGGAACGTATATGCCTGAACTTTTGAAAACCTTGTATTCGAGTTGCTTTGGTCCGGTAAGAATGGAAGTGAAGAATGAATGTCAGAAAGAACACTGTCATATATCTCCTGCATTGTAGAGAGGTCTTCCATCTCTCCGAGAACATTGTCAGATGTCCTGTATGGGAGAACCCTGACGGAGTTGTCAAGGCCGGGTTTATATACGGGACCATACCCTATTGAAGCAATAAAATAGCCCCATGCTCTTGCTATTGTGGCTTGAGCTATTACTCTATTTGCTTCGTCCTCGCTTTTTTCACTCATTACTTTTTTTACTCCCTCGATACAAGTGTTGAAATACTGAGCGGCTGAATAGAATCCCCAGTTCCAGTAATAATCCTGAATGTTCGGATTGCCATAGGGCTTTTTGAATATTTGGGCAAAGTAACATTCAATATTGGGATGACCGCTATACCATGCATAGTCAGCCTGATTATCTGATATTTGAAGGTCATCTCCAAGAAATGAGAGAGTATTTGTGCTGTTGTTGCTCGAAAAAATATAACGGTATGTGGAACTGTTATTCAAAAGGTTGTCAAATGCGGCTATGTCATCTTTTTCCGGAATGAGCCTTCCGGCAGGCTTGACGTCCAGAAATCCGCTGCACGATGTAAAAAGTGCAACTGTCAGTATGCTGAATATCACTAATTTAAGTTTCATTGCCGCTATAGATTAATTGATATTCCAAACAGAAATTCAGGCTGAAGCTGAAGTGAGGTATAACTTTGATTGCTCATTGAACTGATCAAAGAAGTCGATGTGTTGTATTCTGCAGTCTCAGGGTCTATGTCCGTTCCTTTTGCAGTAATATAGAACAGATTTCTTGCCTGAAAATAGAGTTTGAGATTTGAAAGTCCTATCTCCCTTATCCATGGCGAAACCACATAATATGAAAAAGTAAGCTCTCTCAACTTGACATAACTTGCGTTTCCGATAAAAATATCGCTGCACGGGAATGTGCTGAGATCCGAACTGTATGTCTGAAGGACAGGGTAGATCGTAATATTCTCATCTCCCTCCTTTCTCCATCTCTGAGAGACATAACGGTTATTGTAGTTCGAGCCTGCAAAGCAGTCTTTTCTGTATTTATGTCCGAATTTACCGATCAGCATTAATGATGCTTCCATATTTCTGTATTTTACACGTCCCGTAATACTCAGGTCGAGTTTTGGCCTTGAGGAACCGAGATATACAGCATCAGAAGCCTTCAGGTTACCGCATTCAACTTTTTTACCTTCGGAATTGTAATAGAGACAGGTACCCTTACTGCTCAGGCCGGCATATTTTGCTCCCCAGAATCCGCCTATCGGATATCCCTCAACGAGGTTAGGGTAAATAGTTGCGTAACTGCTGAAGTAAGACCTTGTAACATTGTAATAATCTACATTGCTCCTGTTTCTGCTTATGATAAGAGAGGTATTAACCGATAAATCATTATGCTTGACGATATCAGCCGATGCGGTTATTTCAAATCCACTGTTGGTAATGCCTCCAACGTTCTGAGGAAATGAAGATGTTCCCGTTGTCGCATCAACTTCATCATCGACAATAAGGTCGGTACTTTTCTTATGATAAAGGTCGATAATCATATTGATTCGATTATCAAGCATTGCCATATCAATACCAAAATTGAATATGCTTGTCTTTTCCCACCTCAATTCGTTGTTAGGATATGAACTGATGGTACTCGAGATGCCGCCTGCCGTCGGGTTATAAGATCCGGTGGAAAGAATAAGGTATGGAGTATAATTGAGTGAAATATTTCCGTTTACGCCGTATGATGCTCTGATATCAAGTCTGTTGAATACGCTTGTGATTTTGTATGTAGAGCCGATGGACCAGGTGGGTCTGTATCTGTATCTCGGATCAGTTCCGAAGAAGTTGGTAAGATCCATACGGGCTGAACCTGTTATTATAAGTTTCCTGTTGAGTTCGTATGAAACGTTTCCATACCATGAAATAAATCGGTTGTCTCTGAGAGAATAATTTCTGCCGAAAGACAGTAAGTATGGAGACAGTTCTGCAGGATAGGTGCCGAACAACATATCTCCCCACATATTGCCGGTGTTGTTCTGATAATCATTAAGGTAAAATCCTGAATCATAGGTCCCTGATTCCGCATTGTATCCAAGCCTTGTGGGAAGGAACGAGTAATCGTATGTATCTTTGCTTGCCTCGTATCCGAGAATTGCGCTTAGATTGTGTTTCCCCTCTTTGAATGAATGGTTGTAATTTGCCTGTCCCCTTATCACCCATGAACTTATCTCCCCTGTCGATTCGTATATGTATCCCCCTGCCGGAATGTAATGTTCAGTTGGATTACTTGCTGATGTGCCGTCATTATAGGCAGTTCTCATTGTAAAGGACTCTTCATCATAAACAGTTGTTGTCTTCGTACTTCCTTTTGTCAGTGATCCGCCGATGGTTGCAGAAAGAAAATCTAATATCCTGAAAGCAATCTCTCCGCCGGTGCGCACCTGGAGTGATGTGGATTGTTTTATGTTTAAAGGAAGGTCTGTGGCAGGGTGATAAGTGACGGATTTCATCCCAATTATAGAATTGTATCTGTCGATTCTTTTCTGCCCTACAGGTGAAAACAGGGTGGCGTTTCCATCTTCATCATATAGCCTTGTGTATGGAAGAATTTTGGAAGAAGAGGTAAAGGCTGTAAGGTCTTCAATACTCTCAACTGTTTCCCTGTCAGTAGAATAGTTAATTGATGCAAATGTCTTGACAGTTAGCCTGCCGCTTGGCTTGAAACTGTTGTTTATATCAAAAATAAAGCGGTGGCCGGAGTTTGAAATCAGGTGCGAGTTCTCATCATTGAAACGAATTGTAGAAGAGAGCGAGTTTACTTTACTGCTGCTTGACAGTGAAATGTTATGCTGCTGGGACTGTTTGGGTCTCAAAAGGTACTTCTCAATCTCTTTAAGCGAGTTGTTTTTTTTCAACAAAGCAATCTGACTGTCTGCCTCGCTCTCCGAGATCAGCCCCTTGTCTTTAGCCATTAACAGATAAGTATATTGAGGCAGCAGGTAATATGAATTGTATCTTGAATAATATCTGTTCGGGTTCAGATTGTAAAGTTCGGCTTCCGCGTCCATATAATCTTCCACGCTTGCCATATTGAGTCTGTTCAGGTCGGGTTTAAGAGTGATATTATAGACTCCCTTATATGTGATGTTGAATTCACCCTCCTTGGCTGTTTTCGTGGTAATAACGATGACGCCGTTGGATGCCCTTGAGCCATAAATGGATGTTGCTACTGCATCTTTCAGGATTGTGATGTTTTCAATGTTGTCCGGATTGATTGATGACAAGCCTACTCCATCTCCGATAAGAGGGAAACCGTCAACCACTATAAGCGGCTCTTTTGTCCCGTTAATTGTGGAAACGCCTCTTATCTCAATATTGCCCTCTTTGGTCAGCACTACTCCGGCTGATTGCCCTTCAAGCAACGACTTTACGGAGGATTGAAGCTTATGTTCCAGGTCGAGCTTGTTAATTACTGAAAATGAGCCGGTCGAGCGTTCCCTTGAGAGGGTCTGATATCCGGTGACAACAACATCGTTGAGGCGTATTATGTCAGCTCTCATCGGGATATTTATCGTCTGATTTTTACCTGTCGTGACATAATAGGTTTCCATTCCTATAAGGGAAAATGAGAGGATGTCTCCCTCTTTTGCTGAGATCAGGTATTTCCCGTCAGGATCAGATACAGACAAATGGCTGTCAGATTCATTTCTGACCGCGACTCCCGACAGAGCATTTCCAAGTTCATCCCGAATTATTCCATTAATAATCATTTCATCCTGTTGAAAACCATGAACGGTTGTCGGGAAAAGAATTATTGACTTACCGCGTATCTGCCAGGATATCTCCTTGTTCTCTAATAATTTATGAAGGAGTAGTTCTATCCGGTCATTTGATGTAAGTACAAAATCAAGGGATACTTTCTGCTTGATATTGTTGATTGTGTTGGAGTAGATGAAATTGAAACCCGTCTGTTTTTCTATCTGTGAAATCGCTTTTTTTAGAGTGATGTCGGTAAAATTGAATCTGGCGGTTTGAGCAGAAAGATAACCTGGGGCTGCCAAAAGAAAGCCCATAATCAGCAATATGCAGAATGAATGCTTATAATAC
>CAZPLM010000030.1:0-13854 GCA_964587275.1 uncultured Muribaculaceae bacterium
ACTCGCCCATACTTCCCAGTGTCATAATAGACGCCAGAAGAGTAGCAAGGGGTAGGGCCATCGGTATCAGCGTGGCAGATCCCCATCCTAAAAATTCGGCAATAACGCCCAACGTTAACCCTTTTCCTACAAGTTCATCTATGTATAGCCACAGGAACTGCATCATCAGAATAAAGATCACGATGAGGAAAGTCAGGATAAAAGGTCCGAAAAATGAGGATAGAATAAATCTGTCGAGTTTTTTCATTACTATTTAGTAGCGAGTTCAATTAATTTATTGGCGGCATCCGATAATCCCTCAATATTCTTGCCACCGGCAGTTGCAAGAAATTTTTGTCCACCACCACCACCCTGAATTAACTTGGCGGCTTCACGGATATCCCTGGATGCATCAAATCCTTCTTTTACCATTTCATCAGAGTACATAAGTACAAGACAGGCTTTTCCATCAGGAGATTCGAAAGAGGCTACGAAAGCCGCTTTTTCTCTGGTTTCGCGGTGAAGGGAAAATGCCGCATCTTTGACAAAATCAGTTGAGAAAATGCCCTCTCTGAGAGAGAAAATGCGTACTCCGTTCAGAACCTTGCTGTCGCTGGCAATGTTGTTTTTCAGACTTTCGGCGCGCTCTTTCTGAACATCTTCAAACTCTTTTTTATAATTTTCGTTGTCAAGAATCATTTTTTTGACTGCTGAGGTAAGGTTCGGAGCATTGTTGAACATCTCTTTTACCGAGCCCAACATCTCTTCAAGATTGTCCACCATAATTTCAGCGTGAAGGCCGGTAGTCGCTTCAATCCTTCTTACTCCGGCTGCGACTGCGGATTCTGAAATAACTCTGAAATAACCGATATTTCCTGTCGCTGAAGTATGGGTTCCTCCGCACAATTCTATCGAATCGCCAAATTTAATCATACGCACTTTGTCGCCATATTTTTCTCCGAAGAGCGCCATGGCTCCCATCTCTCTTGCCCTGGCGATAGGGACATCACGGAATTCCTCTTTCGGATAATTGGCTCTGATAAGCTTGTTGACCATACGTTCAATGGTATTGATAGTGTCGTGGTCTATTTTCTCGTAATGTGAGAAGTCGAAACGGAATGATGACGAGTTGACGTATGACCCTTTCTGTTCTACATGCGGGCCAAGAATAGCCCTGAGAGCAAAATGCAAAAGGTGAGTGGCAGAGTGGTTGTTGGCGATATTGGTTCTCCTTTCGGTATCAACGTATGAATGAAACATATCCGAAGGGTTTGAAGGAATCCTGTCTGCAATATGGATGAAAAGGTTGTTCTCCTTTAATGTATTTATAATCGTTATCTTTTCTCCTTTGCCGTTGTCAATGTAGCCGCTGTCGCCGACCTGTCCTCCGCATTCAGCATAAAAAGGTGTTACGTCAAATACAAGTTGAATCAGTTCTTTATTTTTTGCCTTGACGGTCCTGTATTTCATGATATGCGATTCGCAGTCCGTCTTGTCATAACCGACGAATTGTGAAGTATGGAGAGGACTGACTTCGATCCAGTCTCCCTCTTCAATGGCAGTAGCATTCCTTGCCCTCTCTTTTTGTTTTCCGAGTTCAACATTAAATTCCCTGATGTCAATGGTATATCCATTTTCTCTTGCAATCAGTTCACTAAGATCAATGGGGAATCCAAATGTATCATATAATACGAATGCATCTTTTCCGCTGATTGTCTTTGTTTCTTTGGACTTTTCCATAATATTGTCCATTAGTCTTATACCTTTGTCAAGGGTACGCAGGAATGCGTCTTCCTCCTCTTTGATCACTTTAGTGATAAGAGCCTGCTGACTTTTCAACTCGGGGAATGCCTCACCCATTTCAGAAACAAGGTAAGGGACAAGTCTGCATAGGAAAGGGTCTTTTAGGTCGAGAAATGTATATCCAAACCTGACAGCTCTTCTCAAAATTCGTCTAATCACATATCCGGCCTTGACATTTGAAGGTAATTGTCCGTCTGCAATAGAAAAGCAGATAGCCCTGAGGTGGTCTGCAATAACCCTCATTGCAATTCCGGCTTCATTATCGGCGGTGTACGGGAGACCGGAAAGTTGTGAAATGGCATTAATCAATCCAGTGAAAACATCTGTGTCATAGTTGCTCTGCTTACCTTCAAGTGCCATACAAAGTCTCTCGAATCCCATTCCCGTATCAACGTGTTTTGCCGGAAGCGGCTCAAGACTGCCGTCAGCCTTTCTGTTGAATTGCATGAAAACAAGATTCCAAATCTCAATGACCAGATGGTCTCCCTTGTTTACAAGTTCTCTACCTGATATTTTAGATCTTTCTTCGTTGCTTCTAAGGTCAATGTGTATCTCACTGCACGGACCGCATGGCCCGGTGTCACCCATTTCCCAAAAATTATCTTTTTTGTTGCCTAAAATGATGTGGTCCTCCGGCAAATATTGTTTCCAAATATCTCTCGCTTCAGTGTCCATTTCCAGCCCGTCTTTCGAATATCCCTCAAAAACTGTTGCATAAAGTCTGTTTTTATCAAGTTTGTACACTTCAGTAAGAAGCTCCCACGCCCATCCGATCGCCTCTTTTTTGAAATAATCTCCAAAACTCCAGTTCCCCAGCATTTCAAACATCGTGTGATGGTATGTATCGTGCCCTACTTCCTCAAGGTCATTATGTTTTCCACTTACTCTGAGGCATTTCTGCGAATCCGCCACTCGTTTGTATCTTACCGGAGTATTTCCAAGAAACCAATCTTTAAACTGGTTCATTCCGGCGTTTGTGAACATAAGTGTCGGGTCGTTTTTGACTACCATTGGTGCGGATGGTACTATCGTGTGCTCTTTTGATTGAAAAAAGTCTAAAAATGTCTGTCTGATTTCTTTGGCTGTCATAGTCCATTGTTAATAATATTGTGCAAAATTAGTTTTTTTATCCAAATTTTGTAAATTTGCGAAGTTATATATCTTTAGATTAATAAATGCAGAGAAAGAAACAATATGTTTTCAACAAGGAAACTCTTTCTTATGAGGTTATTAAAACATCTAAGAATGAGGTAATTAAGAGAGCTATCCTTGTGTTTGTCGCCGGTCTTGCAATATTTGTCGGGTATTATTGTCTTTACACGAAAGTACTTCATCAGGATGCGCCGAAGACGGTCATGCTTGAGAAAAAAAATAAAGAGTTAATCAGCAAAATCTCAGTTATCAATCAAAGACTTGATGATAACGGCAAGATTCTTTCAGAATTGCAGATGCGCGACAATATAGTTTACCGTCCGATTTTTGGTATGGACGAGATCTCCAATGATATTAGAAGCGCAGGTTTCGGAGGTGTTGACAGATATGTCCATCTTGAAAAGTTTGATAATGCTGAATTTCTTATCTCGTCTGAGATGAAGATGGACTATATTACCAAAAAGGCTTATATTCAGTCTCGCTCTTTTGATGACGTGGCCACCTATTCGAAACGTGCCGGAGATATGGCATCATGCATTCCTACAATTTATCCGGTTGTGCCGGACAGCCGCAATCATCAGTCTTCTTCATTCGGGTACAGAAGGGATCCGTTTGACGGATCGCCACGCCTTCATACAGGTATAGATATTTCCGGTCCTTCAGGCGAACCTATTTTTTCTACCGGTAATGGTATTGTTGTAAAGGCAGAACGTAACTTCTTCGGTTATGGAATTTGTGTGGTAGTTGATCATGGATTTGGATATAAGACCAGATATGCCCATTTAAAAGACGCTATGGTTGTTGAGGGACAACATGTAATGAGGGGTGATCAGGTTGGCAGAATGGGTAGCACAGGCCGTTCGAAAGGCACACACCTTCATTATGAGGTTATTTATAAGGACAAACCGGTCAATCCATGGAATTATTTCACAAATGATCTTAACCCAGAAGAGTACAAGGCTATGGTTAAAACGACCAAGAGCAGGGGTTAGAGATGAAAAAATTCGTTTATAACAAAGAGGAGCTGAAGTTTGACGAGAAGAAGAGATCCATCTGGAAAATTCTCCTCGTTGTCTTTGAATATGTGCTGGTCAGTTTTGTTATTGCAATTGTCTACTATCTTTTTTTTGCACTGATTTTCAATACGGACAAGGAAAAAAAGCTGGTTGCCGAAAATGCATATCTTTCTCAGGAATATGAGAAAATGTCGGAAAAGGCAGATCTGGTAAATGATGTGGTAAAGAGTCTTGAAATTAGAGACAGGGAAATTTACTCGGATATTTTTGATGCCGATCCTCCATCTGTTTTCTCATTGCCGGAGCAGGATTCCACAAGTGATGTAGAGTATATTTACAATCAGGACGAGGAGGATCTTATATGGGATACTCACATCAAATGCATCAAAGTTGAGAATGATGTAAAAAGAGTTAAAGAAAGGATTAAGGTGATTAATACAAGGATAGCCGATGAAAACTTCAATAATTTCTCGCTTCCTTCCATAATTCCGGTAAAGCATTTTTCAATTGCTCAAACGGGTGCTTCAGTAGGAAACAAGATCAATCCTTTCTACAAAACGCTAAGAGAACATACCGGTGTTGATCTGCTTTCACCTGTAGGTACGGAAGTTATGGCTACAGCAAACGGAGTTGTGGAAACGGTCTCAAAATCCATTAAAGGAATGGGGAATACAGTTGTCATAGATCACGAAAACGGGATAAAGACGGTATATTCTCATCTGAGTGACATTTATGTCAGACAGGGACAGCGAGTCGGTCAGAAATATGTGATTGCAAGAAGCGGCAATTCCGGCACAACATTTACTCCGGTACTTCATTATGAAGTTATCAGGGATGGTGAGTATGTTGATCCGGTAAATTACTTCTTTGCGGACCTAAGCCCTGCTCTTTTCCGTGATATGATGACGATTTCAAGAAACACAGGACAGTCAATGGATTAATTATGATGGAACAGCAAGAAGAAATTCAATTTGATCGTGACAAGGTGTGCTATCCGATAGGCGAGGCAGCCGAAATGCTTGGTGAAAGCATTGTTACTGTGCGTTTCTGGTCTGATAAATTTGCCAAATATGTCAAGCCGTTCCGCAGTAATAATGGCCACAGATTCTATTACCCTCAGGATATTGAGATGTTGAAAAGAATTCAATTCTATATCAGAGAGAGAGGAATGACAGGTAATGGCGTGAATCAACTGTTGAAGGACAATAGACAGGGTAATGATAACAGGGTAGAGGTGGTTGAGAGGCTTAAGGGAATGAAATCTATCCTGGAAGAGATACAAAAGAATCTTTAGTATGAAAGCATTTGAAGTTGCAGAAATTATTGAGGAATTTGCACCTCTTGACAAACAGGAGGAGTGGGATAATGCCGGTTTTTGCATCGGCAGCCCGAATTGCGAGGTAAAAGGTATTCTGTTGGGTTTTGACTGTACCCTTTCTCTGGTCAAAGAAGCCATTGAGATTGGAACAAATATGATTATTACTCATCACCCGCTTATTTTCCATGGAATAAAGAAAATTTCTCCCGATACTCTTATCGGCTCGATTATTTCTCTTGCATTGAAAAACGATATTGTGATATATGCTGCTCATACAAATGCGGACAAGGTTATTAACGGAGTCAGCGGGCTAATGGCAGACAGACTTGGACTGAATGACAGGGAGTTTCTTGATGAATCCGGACTTGGTATTGTCGGAGAATTGCCTGATCCTGTTTCCGCACCTCTGCTGATAGAGAGGGTGAAAAAGGCATTTTCTCTTAAATGTATGAGAGTTTCAACGCCTGTTGATGGTATGATTACAAAGGTGGCTCTCTGCGGCGGGAGTGGGAAATCTCTTATTGAAAAGGCATTTGAAAGTGGGGCTCAAGTATATATGGCAGGAGACTTCCAGTATCACGATTTTTTCTGTGAAAAAGGCTTTATGTTGATGGATGTAGGACATTATGAGAGCGAAATAGATATTGTTAATAAAATAATGGCATTGCTTAAGAAAAAAATCCATAACTTTGCCGTTACTGCAACACGAAATAATAATAATCCAATATATTACTACTAAGTAAATTATGGCTACAAAAAAAGCTAACAAAGCAATTGTTACCCCTATTGACCAGAAGGAAACATTCGTTTCCGCATCCAAGGTCATGAATGAATCGGATGGAATCTCAATGGAAGAGAAGCTCCACACACTGTATAAAATACAACAGACCGATACAAAGATAGATCAGATTCACCTTGAGAGAGGTGAACTACCCCTTGAGGTTCAGGAGCTCGAAGATGATATCGAAGGGCTGAAGACACGAATTGCAAATATTCAGGCTGAGATCAAGGAGTCTGATAAGAAAGTTGCCGACAATAAAACCAAGATAGAGGAGAGCAAGCATTCAGTTGAAAAATATGAAGAGCAGCGCAATAACGTCAAGAATAACAGGGAATATGAGTCTCTTTCAAAGGAGATTGAGTTCCAGGAGCTTGATCAACAGGCGTCTGCAAAGAAGATCAAAGATACCACCCTTCTTATCACTGAGAAGAAAGAGCTGCTTGATGAGACTAAAAAAGAGCTTTCTGAAAGGGAAATTGATCTTTCCGATAAGAAAAAAGAACTTGATTCTATCATAGAAGAGACTTCAAAACAGGAAGAAGTGCTTGTAAAACATAAGGCCGAGCTTGTTAAGAAGATTGATGAGAGAATGCTCGCTGCCTATGAGCGTGTAAGAGATAATGCAAAGAACCATCTGGCAGTCGTTACAGTTAGCAGAGGTGCTTGTGGCGGTTGTTTTAATAAGATTCCGTCTCAAAAAGAGATTGATATTGAAATGGGCAAGAAGGTTATCATCTGCGAATATTGCGGCCGCATCCTTGTTAGTCCTGATTTCGAAAAGGAAGAGGAGAGCAAATAATATTTTTCTCTTTATATGGCAAAAAAGTACGAAAAGGCGAAGAAGGTTGATTTCGATCAGATCTCTGCCGATATGGGGCGTAAGCCACCTCAAGCTATTGATATTGAGGAGGCTGTATTGGGTGCCATGTTGCTGGAGCCAGGTGCTATCAGCGAAGTGCTCGACTCCCTTGTGCCGGACTGCTTTTATAAAGAGAACAACAAAAAAATATTCGAGGCCATCTCCTCAATTGCCAAGAGGAATGATAAAGTCGATATTCTTACAGTCGCTGATGAGCTTACCAGAAGTGGAGATCTCGAGGCTGTTGGAGGAGCAGCCTATTTAAGTTCTCTGAGCTTGAAGATTGGAGCTGCAGCGCATATTGATTATCATACCAAAATCTTGTTGCAGAAATATATTCAGCGTGAGCTGATAGCAATTTCATATAAGATACAAAAATGTGCGTTTGAGGATAGTCTTACAGTAGATGACCTGCTGGAAACGGCTCAGCAGGATGTCTTCTCGCTTTCTGAGAGGAATATAAAAAGATCCTCAATGGTCGTAAGTGATGTTATCAATGATGCAATCGAGGAGATCCAACAGGGGCAGGACAGACAGGACGGTTTGAGCGGATTGGCTTCGGGTTATGCAGGTATTGATAAAAAGACATACGGATGGCAGCGTTCAGATCTAATTATTATTGCTGCAAGACCTTCTGTCGGCAAGACTGCTTTTGTGCTTACAATGGCAAGAAATATGGCAGTTGAGCATAATATTCCTGTTGCATTCTTTTCAATTGAAATGTCTGAGACTCAATTGGTCAAAAGGCTTCTTGTAAGTGAGACGGGAATTGCTTCAGACAAAATTTGGGGTGCAAAGAAATTTAAGAATCCTGATGACTGGAATCAACTCAATGACAGGATAAAGAGGCTTTCAAAGGCTCCATTATGGATAGATGATACCCCGTCTCTTTCCATATATGAATTCAGGTCAAAAGTTAGAAGGCTGGTTCATAATGCCGGTGTGAAGATAGTGATAATAGACTATTTGCAACTTATGAGCGGTCCTCCGGAATTAAAGGGAATGAGGGAGCAGGAGGTTTCAGCTATTTCCCGTTCACTGAAGGCTATTGCAAAAGAGATGAATGTTCCTATTATCGCACTGTCACAGTTGAACCGTTCGGTTGAGACAAGAGGAAACAATAAGCGTCCTCAGTTAAGTGACCTGCGTGAGTCCGGGGCCATTGAACAGGATGCAGATATTGTAATGTTTATTCACCGTCCTGAATATTTCGGTACTCAGGAAGAAAATTCTTATCCCGGACAGACTCAGATTATTATCGCAAAACATAGAAATGGTGAAGTTGGTGATGTTGAGATGAGATTTGTCCCAAGCGAAGTGAAATTTGTAGATGCCAATGATGTCGGATATGATTCGGATGGATCATATCAGACAATGGAATCCAAGATGAACATCAGTCAGGTCGGTACAGATTTTGATGATGATTCTCACAATTATTAGATATCATACACCCTTAAAAAAACAGCGTATGAAAAATAAAATTGCCACGTTTGCACTTTTGTGCATCGCGTTCCTTTCTTTAATCTCTTTTTCAAATCCGATATACGGACAGTCTTTTCCTTTTCAGGAAGGTGAACACATGGAGATAATAATCCATTATAAATGGGGCTTGAATGCGGATATAGCAAAGGTTAATTTCACTTTTTCCAAGGTTGACAATCCAGGCCAGGAGCCATTCTACCATCTGTATGCTACCGGGAAAACAAACGGTTTTTTCGATGGTCTTTTCAAGGTCAGAGACATATATGAATCAAAATTCTCTGTTAAGGACTTGAGACCTATCTATTTTCACAGAGATATTAATGAAGGCGGATATACTGCAAAAAACTTCTACAACTGGAGCAGCGACGGTTCTGTCCTGCATGCCAAGGTTGATAAAAAAGGCAAGGCTCCCATTGACACCGTTTTTACAGAAAAGACTCAGATCAGAGATTTGATAAATCTGTTTTATGTGATAAGGGCTGCTGATTTCACAAAACTGGAAGCGGGCCATACCATTTATTATACTGTTGCTCTTGATCGCAACATTATTGATATAGGGGTTAGAATGATCAGGAAAGAATCAAAAAAGATTGAAGATCTCGGCACTTTTAATACGATCAAATTGGGTATAAAAATGAAACAGCGTTCAAGAGGAACCGCGACAAGTGACGATGATTCAAGGTTTTCTATAACATCTTCTCTCTCTGACGAGAAGGAAAAAATATTCATTTGGCTTTCCGATGATCAGAATAAGCTTCCGCTTTATTTCTCGTCACCGGTAAAAGTAGGTTCAGTTAACGGGAGAATCATCTCTTATGAAGGGTTGAAGTATCCTGTTACAAGTAAAAAATAAATATGTCAAAACAAATCAACAGGATTGAACACGAAGGGAAAATAATTGCCATCGATAAAGAGTATATAAGTGTGGAGATATTAAACAAGTCTGCCTGTGCGGCCTGCCATGCAAAGGGCGTATGTGCTGCTTCTGATGAATCGACGAGAGTTATCGATGTGCCCCTGACTCTTGGCAATCTGATAGAGGATTTTCAGGTGGGTGAAACTGTCAATGTCGTGCTTGGTTCTTCTCTCGGATTGAAGGCTGTCTGGATTTCTTATGTGATTCCATTGGCTATTTTGATGGTTTTATTACTATCTTTGTCGCTGTTAAAAATTAAAGAGTTGTATATCGGCCTCATTTCCATTGCCGGTGTCGCTCTTTATTATTTAGGAGTGTATTGCTTTAGAAATAAATTGACAAGGATTTTTACGTTTTCTATAGAAAAGATTATTAATAAATGAGTACAACTATCTATGTTACAATTGCTTGCCTAACAATTATCGGTTTAGTGCTTGCAGTTGTTCTTTACTTTGTAGCTCAGAAATTCAAAGTAAAGGAGGATGAAAGAATCGGTATTGTAGAGTCTCTACTCCCCGGTGCTAATTGCGGTGGCTGCGGTTCAGCTGGCTGTCATGATTTTGCACAAAGGGTTGTTAAAGCCCCTGAGATCGGTTCTCTTTTTTGCCCGGTAGGCGGCAATGAAACAATGAAAAAAGTTGCTGCGGCGCTTGGACAGGAGGTTACCGAACAGGTTCCGATGATTTCCGTTGTCAGATGCAATGGCTCTTGTGCCAACAGGCCAAAAGTCAATCAGTTTGACGGCTATGCTTCATGCAAAGTAATGGCATCTCTCTATTGCGGAGATACCGGCTGCAAATACGGTTGCCTGGGTAATGGGGACTGTGTTGCCGCATGCAAGTTCGATGCAATAAAGATCAATACTGAAACAGGCCTTCCTGAGGTTGACGAGAGTAAGTGTACCGGTTGTGGTGCATGTGCGTCAGCCTGTCCGAAAGGCATTATTGAGATCAGACCGAAAGGGATGAAGAACAGACGCGTTGTTGTAAGATGTGTGAATAAGGATAAGGGCGCTGTCACCAGAAAAGCATGCACTGCAGGCTGTATTGGCTGTGGAAAATGTGAAAAGGTTTGTCCTTTCGGCGCTATTAAGGTTGAGAACAATGTGGCCCACATTGACTGGAATTTGTGCAAGCTATGCTGCAAATGCGTTGAGGCTTGTCCCGTCCATGCAATTGATGCGGTCAACTTCCCACCGAAGGCTGCTAATGCACAAGCACCTGCCCCGGCACCTGCACAGCCGATTGCGAAGGAAAACGATAATTCAGACAATAAAGCATAGGAGAGAGAGAAATGAAAAAAACATTTAAAATTGGCGGTGTCCATCCTAATGACAATAAATTGTCATCAGACATTGCAATAGAGAACTTTCCACCGCTTTCAAAGGCCTATATTTCAATGGCTCAGCATCTTGGCGCACCAGCTACTCCGATAGTCAAGGTGGGTGACAGGATTAAGGTAGGACAAGTGATAGGAGAGCCTGCAGGCTTTATATCGGCATTTGTCCACTCTTCTGTCTCAGGAACAGTTTCAGCCATTGAACCTGTAAAGGATTTGGCCGGCAACCCTGTTATGCATGTCATAGTTGATATTGAAGGAGATGAATGGTGCGAAGATATTGACCGTTCCGCTTCAGTAAAGAGTGACATTACCGATTCTGCCGAAGTGATCCTCGATAAAATTAAAAAATGTGGTATTGTCGGTATGGGAGGTGCGACTTTCCCTACAAATGTGAAACTTGCCCCGCCTAAAGGGAAGGTGGCGGAGTTTCTTATCCTCAATGGAGCAGAGTGCGAGCCTTATGTTACGGCTGACGATCGTATTATGAGAGAGATGCCTGAGCAGATCCTCATCGGTGGATTGATCATGATGAAAGCTCTTGGCGTTCATAAAGGATTCATCGGAATAGAAGAGAACAAGAGAGAGGCGCTTGCCATAATGAGGAAAGCTTCTGATAAATACCATGATATTGAAGTTGTTGAATTAAAGAAAAAATATCCGCAGGGAGGTGAAAAACAACTGATAGATACAGTAACTCACAGAAGAGTGCCTTCTATGGGGTTGCCTATTGATACAGGGGTTGTTGTACAGAACGTTGCTACTTCTCTTGCAGTATATGAGGCTGTTCAGAAGAACAAACCTTGCTTTGAAAGGATAATGACTGTTACCGGAGGGTGTCTTAAGAATAAGAAGAATTTGAGGGTCAGAATAGGTACCAGGATTTCCGATATTATTGAATATGTCGGAGGTGCACCTTCAGATGCTGCTAAATTTATAAGTGGCGGTCCTATGATGGGCAAGGCTATTGCAAATCTTGATGCCGATACCTTGAAAGGAAGTTCCTGCCTGCTGATGATGACCGAGGCAGAAACAAAAAGAAAGCCTGAAGGCAACTGTATCAGATGCGGTAAATGTATTGCCGCCTGTCCTATGGGCCTCGAGCCATATCTGTTAAATAAGTTATGCCGTATGGGCGGACAATATGACGAGTTGGAGAAGAACAAGATTTTTGACTGTATTGAATGCGGTTGCTGTCTCTCTACCTGTCCTTCTTATATCCCATTGCTGGATATTATCCGTATTAATAAGGCAGAAGTAATGAAAATTATGCGCAGCCGCGCACAAAAATAAAGAATAGGAGAGTTTTTTATGACACAAATGATTGTTTCGCCTGCTCCGCATATTCAAAGTAAGGTCAATACACGCTCTTTAATGAGAGATGTGCTTATCGCCCTTGCTCCAGCAATGCTCGTTTCCGTCTATTTCTTCGGATTCTCTGCAATCAAGCTTATTGTGCTCGGCGTGGCTTCGTGTATTCTCTTTGAATACCTGATTGAAAAATTTATCACTAAAAGCGCTATTACTGTAGGTGATTGTTCTGCTGCAGTTACAGGTGTGCTTTTAGCCCTCAACTTGCCCCCTAATTCACCATGGTGGCTGATAGTTGTAGGATCTCTGGTGGCCATTGGCATTGCAAAAATGACTTTTGGCGGACTTGGCCAGAATATATGGAATCCTGCACTTGTAGGCCGTGTATTCCTGTTGATCTCATTCCCGGTGTTGATGACGGATTGGGCTATTCCTCAGTCCTGGTTTGCTACCGGAGCTGATGCCTTTTCAGGAGCAACTCCTCTTGGTATTGTTAAAGAAGGGTTGAAAAATGGGGAGTCATTGCAGGCTATTTTTGGTGCAAATGATTTTTCTGCAAAGCAGATGCTTTTTGTAAAGATGGGAGGTTCTGTCGGAGAAGTTTCGGCTCTGGCATTGATCATAGGTTTTATTTACCTGCTTGCAAGAAAGGTTATCAAACCGCATATTCCTCTGACCATCATCATTACAATCGCAGTGATGACGGGTATCTTTTCACTGATTGATCCTTCACAATACACAGGTCCTGTCTTCAACTTGCTTACAGGAGGTGTGCTGCTCGGATCCATCTTTATGGCCACAGATTATGTAACCTCACCGATGAATGTATCTGGAATGATCATCTATGGTGTTGGGATTGGAGTACTTACGGTCTTGATCCGTTATGGTGTTGGGATTGGAGTACTTACGGTCTTGATCCGTTATTTCGGATCTTATCCTGAGGGTGTTTCATTCGCTATTTTGATTATGAACTCTGTGGTTCCTCTGTTGAATAAGTATTGCAAACCTGTTAGATTTGGCAAGGAGGTAAAAAAATAATGGCAAAAAAATCATCATTCGCAAATATGACGATAGTATTGACTGCTATCTGTCTCGTATGCTCTGCATTGCTTGGATTGGTCTATTCAATGACTGCCGAGCCGATCAAATCAGCTGAGCTAGCTAAGACAAACAAGGCGATTGCCGTTGTTGTTCCGGCATTTGACAATGTTCCTTCACAGGAAGCAAAGAGTGTTTCATGCAATGGAAAGGAATATAGAGTTTATCCTGCCCTAAAGGGTGGTGAGCCCGTCGGTTATGCTATTGAGGTTGCTCCTGTCGGATTTGGCGGAGCAATTAAAATGATTGTTGGGTTCACTTGTGACGGTAATATTTACAATACTTCAGTAGTGTCCCATTCTGAAACTCCCGGGTTAGGAGCGAAAATCACTGACATTGAGAGTCATTTCAGGACTCAGTTTAAAAATAAGGATCCTAAGGATTATAAACTTTCTGTAAAGAAGGACGGTGGTGATGTAGATGCAATTACCGCTTCAACAATCAGTTCCCGTGCTTTTGTTCAAGGTGTAAGCGAAGCTTACCAGGTCTATTTAAAGATAAGGGAGGACTTATAGTTATGAAACGATTAAAATTGATATTGAGTGGAATAATTAAGAACAATCCGACATTTGTACTTGTTCTTGGTATGTGTCCGACACTGGGTACTACTACTTCCGCTATTAACGGTATGGGTATGGGGCTTGCGACAATGTGTGTTCTTGTCCTTTCAAATATTGTAATTTCAGCTGTTGCAGGTCTTATTCCTGATAAGGTCAGGATACCTTCATATATAGTGATTATTTCTGCTTTTGTGACTATCGTCCAATTACTTATGCAGGCATATCTGCCTTCGTTATATGA
>CAZPLM010000031.1:0-2067 GCA_964587275.1 uncultured Muribaculaceae bacterium
ATTTTCTTCATACACCTGTGCTCCAGTTAAAAGAGATGACAATACTTTTATCTGGACAGAAATCATCCCAGACATCAGGTGGGAGCTTCGCGATTACTCGATACTCCGCAGTTACAACACATCCACCAACAGAATAAAAAACATAACCCGCCACACAAGATATTACAATCCTGCATTTTCACCCGGTAAAGACACAGTTTCAGTAGTTGAATATCCTGTAAGCGGTTCATCATTTCTTGTGCTGCTTGACTATAGCAACGGCAAGGTAATTACAAAATACGAGGCCCCTTTTAAAGGGCAATTGAAAAGCCAGACTTGGATAGGCAATACCATTTATGCCGGAATTGTGAATGATAATGGATGGAGCGTCTATAAGATCGACACAGAAAATCCCCACGAGGGATGGATCTGTGAAATCGAAGCGCAGTCACGGGTCATCAACAATATGAGATCCACATCAGAGGGGAATATCATCTTCCAGACAGATCTTGACGGAGTGACCAATATCTATATGTATTCTCCCGAGACAAAATGTCTTCAGAAGATGACAAACGCCCGTTTCGGAGCATTTCAACCGACACTCGACGAAAAGACCAATACCCTGTATTTCACAGATTTCGATGCTAAAGGGTATCACCCCGTAAGAGCCAGCCTGGACTCGCTCGACTGGCGACCGGGCAACTTTTCAAAACCATATAAATTCCCTATAGCCGAGACACTTGCCGAACAGTCGCGGCTGCATACAACTCCGATGCCGGAAGAACAGGCGTTGTCATTGAAGGACTCGATAAACTCCATCCGATCCAAAAAATACCGCAAAGGCGAACTCTTCAGGATTCACTCTTGGGCTCCTGTCTATTTCAATCTTAAAAGGATCGAGAGCCTCAGCTATGACGAGTATTACCAGCTTGCATCACTCGGCTTTACATTGCTTTCACAAAATTCTCTTGGCACAGCTACTTCACAACTCGGATACTCTTATCATAACGGATTCCATTCCGGACACGTCAACTTTAACTACAGCGGTCTGTTTCCTGTCTTCGAACTGTCAGTCGATTTTAATGACAGACACCGTACTATGACTCAAATAACTATGGATGACGGCTCTGAACCTGACTACCCGATTGATGAAAAGAGGCTGAAGTACAAGATTGATACAATTTCAAACCCGGTTGTAGAATTAGAACTCAACACCTATATTCCTCTGGATTTAAGTCGGTCAGGCATCAACTCAGGATTGGTTCCCGAATTTACCTGCCAATTTACTAACGACCAGTACTCGCTGTTCGGCAAATCCTATCAATACAAAAGAAACTTTTCTTTCGGAATAAGATACTACTGGATGCTCCCCATTACACATATCGGAGTTTTCCCACGTTACGGCTTCGGAATCCAGGTGAGCGGAGCCTTTGCTCACGGACCTCACAACCAAAATGGGAATTTA
Organism: uncultured Muribaculaceae bacterium; assembly: GCA_964587275.1. Taxonomy (GTDB): domain Bacteria; phylum Bacteroidota; class Bacteroidia; order Bacteroidales; family UBA932; genus CAZPLM01. Next base: position 1,445 of record CAZPLM010000031.1, read on the forward strand.
TCTTATGTTTACTTTTATGGTTATCTGCCCGGATTCCGCCCTGCTCATGGATGGAAACTTACTGCATCCTACCAGAAACAATACAGCAACGGCTTCACAGGTTTCCTGCCTAACCTCGCCTCGATGCCGAGAGGTTATGATAAGATCATCCTGCGTGATTTTGCAAAAGTCTCAGTTGATTATGCCATTCCTATCTATCTTGGAGACGTCGAGTGGCCATGGCTCTTCTACCTGATGAGAATGCGTGTTATTCCTTTTGTAGATCTGGCTGCTGACAATTTTGACGAGAAAAGGCAGACAATTTACTGCTCTGCAGGTACTGACATCATGGTTGACGGGCATTTCTTTCGTGTCGGTAAAGAAGTCTCTCTGGGCTGCAGGATTCTCCGCTGCTGGGACCCGATTCAAACAGATTGGGACACACACATCAAGGCCCTGATCAGCCTCTCACTCTGATACGACTGTTTTCTCTTCACCTGCCGGATTGAAATGCAAATAGACCGACAATGCGCCTCTCTTTCCCACAGCCTCTTCAAGTTGTTCGAGCGAAGCTCTTTTAATCCCTGCAACACTCTTGAAATGTCTAAGAAGCTTCGTAGCGGTAACTTCTCCGACCCCTTTTA
>CAZPLM010000031.1:2077-10861 GCA_964587275.1 uncultured Muribaculaceae bacterium
TATTCCATCAAGTTCTGAAGTTATCTGCCCTTTGCTCCTGCGATCACGATGATGCCCTATTCCGAAGCGGTGAGCCTCATCTCTTATATGCATCAACACCTTGAGTGAACTTGAATTTTTATCAAGAAACAGAGGATGCGGATCCCCCGGCACAATCAGTTCTTCTAACCTTTTTGCTATGCCGATAATAAAAATGTTATCTGAAATACCAAGCTCGCACAATGCTTCATACGCAAAATTCAGCTGTCCTCTGCCCCCATCGACCACCACCAGCTCCGGCAATGGCTCTCCCTCAGCCAACATTCGCGAATAGCGTCTATTTACCACCTCCTTCATTGAAGCATAGTCATTGGCCCCAACAACAGTTTTTATATTGAAATGCCTGTAATCCTTTTTGCTCGGCACTCCGTCCCTGAAAACAACACATGAAGCTACGGGGTTTGTCCCCTGAATATTAGAGTTATCAAAACATTCAATATGATGAGGGGCTGTTTTCATTCCAAGGTCCTTTTGAAGAGTCGCCACTATTCGTTCCTTATGCTCTTCAGGTCTTAAATGCTCCTCCTGTTTCATTCTGTCAAACTTCAGAGCCGCAGCATTTTTGCGGCTCAGTTTTAACAGGTCTGACTTATCCCCTTTCAATGGAATGTGGACATTTTTCCCTTCAAAATTCTGATCAGGCATTATCGGGACCAGCACTTCTTTTGATAGTTCGCCAAATTTGGAAATCATCTCTCCAATGAAAACACTGAGAACCTCGCTCTCTTCCTGCTCGATTCTGGTCTTTAACTCCATATTGTATGACTGAATGATGCAGCCTCCTTTTACTCTTAGAAAATTGCAGAACACATCCGCCCCTTCGGTTATTAAAGAAAAAACATCTACATCTGTAATGGACTGATTGACAACCATAGACTTGGAATAATGTTTTTCCAGCATCTGCATTCTCTCTTTATAAACCTCAGCCTCTTCAAACCTCAATTCGCCTGCCGCTTCATCCATTTTTGCCTTATTGCTCCTAATCTGCTCCATTACCCCTCCTTTCAGGAGAGAAACAATGGCCTCAACCTGTTTGTTATATTCATCTTCTTTTATAAGACCAACACATGGCGCCTTGCATCTTCCCAGATGAGCATTCAGGCATTTCTTGAATTTGCCGGATTTTATATTGTCCGGAGTAAGGGCAATTTTGCAGGTACGCAACTGATAGAGATTTCCGATCAGTTCAATCAATTGATGAGCATGAAAAGCGGAGCTGTATGGTCCGAAATACATAGAACCGTCCCTAACAACGTTGCGTGTAATAAAAACCCTTGGAAAACGCTCGTTTTTGACACAGATCCACGGATAGGTTTTCCCATCCTTGAGCAAAATATTGTACTTCGGCTGAAGTTGCTTTATCAGATTATTCTCAAGTAAAAGGGCATCCTCCTCACTCTCAACTACAGTATGCATCAGATCAGCTATCTTACTGACCATCATCCTTGTCTTTCTGTCGAGAGATTCCGGAGGCCGGAAATATTGAGAGACTCTCCTTTTCAAATCCTTTGCTTTGCCGACATAAATTACCGTTCCGGCATCGTTGAGGAATCTGTAAACTCCGGGGTTGTGAGGCAAGTATGCTATTTTCTCTCTAACATTCATAAAAAATGTTAACTTTGCGAGGCTGAAGACTTGAATTTTGAAGACAAAAGTAATTAATAAATCCGATATTAAGAAGGCCATACGGATTCATGGTCTTACGGGTAATATCATAGCGGGCCTTGCAATGTGGATTTGCGGATTCAACAGAATCAACAAGATATATGACAGGTGCAACGACGGCAAAAAAGGAGCCGAATTCTGCGAAAATCTCATCAAGTATTTTAATATCAAGTTCGATATCGACCCGTCACAATTCGATTATATTCCTCAGGATGGAAGTTTCATAACCATTTCCAATCACCCTTACGGGGGCATTGACGGTATCCTTCTTATGCTGGTTGTAGGCTCAATGAGAAATGATTTCAAGATCCTCACCAATTTCATCCTCTCTATGATTCCATCCCTTCGGGACACTTTCCTTCCTGTCAACCCATTCACCAATAATGAGATACCTGGCGGAAACATACAAAGTCTCTCAGGATTGAGATCTGCGCTTAACCATGTCTCTTCCGGAGGTGGCCTTGGTCTTTTTCCCGCCGGAGAGGTTTCGACCTATCAGAAAGGCGAAAAAAAGGTAGCTGTCAAAAAACATGTCAGCGAAGATATCAAATGGCCATTAAACATGGTTAAACTCATCAAAAACGCCGATGTTCCTGTAATTCCTGTCTATTTCGATGGAGAGAATTCAAAACTGTTTCATTACCTGGGTAAAATCCATCCCATGCTCCGCACAATCAGCCTTGCAAGGGAAGTAGCGAACAAAAGAGGACGTGTCATCAAAATGAGTATTGGCAAGCCAATAACACACAGTGAATTAAGTGAATATACCACTCTTGAGGACCTTGGGGACTATATGAGAAACAGGGTGTATGCGCTTGAAGGAGAAATATCAAATCAAAATAAGAATCTGAACATAGTCGCTGACAGTATTCCCCCTATCGCCATCCCTAAAAACAAAAAGGCTGTTTTAAAGGAGATAGATAAACTTAAACCTTACAAACTCTTTGACTCAGCCTCATACCAGTGCTTCCTTGCCCCATGCGAAGTAATCCCGAATGTTCTTCATGAGATTGGCAGGAGACGCGAAGAAGCATTCAGAGCAACAGGCGAAGGAGTCAACAAACCCCTTGACCTTGATGAATACGACTCTTATTACAAACACCTCATCCTCTGGGATAAGAACCGTAAAAAGATAGCCGGAGCATATCGACTCGGTATCGGGGAAGAGATTTTTGAAAAATATGGAGGCATCGGCGGCTTTTATTCAAGCTGCCTCTTTAAATACAAAGAAAAATTTGGAGAAACCTTGCAACAGACCATTGAGCTTGGACGCTCATTCGTATCGCTGGAGTATCAAAAAGAGAGCCTCCCTCTGTTGCTTCTTATTAAAGGACTGATGTACAGTTTGATGCAATATCCCAATGTTCGTTACTTTATCGGGCCGGTCAGCATCAGCAACTGGTATCCAAGATTTTACCAAAGTTTGATGGTATTTTATCTTAAAGAGAAACATAAATCCTCATACGGAAAGGAATATGTAACACCTCGTACCCCATTCTCTCCTGATTTTCTGAGAGTCAATCCTGTAGGACTGCTCAAAAAGAAAATGGATTCGTTTGAAAGATTTGACCGGTTTTTGCTTCGTATCTCGGACAATAAGTACAGAATGCCGACATTAGTCAAAAAATATATCAAAATCAACTCCAAGCTGATTTGCTACAACATAGATCCATCATTCAACTATTGTCTTGACGGACTTATCATTCTTGACCTCAAAGATTTCCCTAAGAGTGAACTGCTGATGATGACAAAAGACATTGACAATATTTCCAAAGAAAAAATATTGAACAGATTCGGACATTCACTTAAGGAACCGGATCATACCCAGATCCCCCCCAGGGATGACAGCGTAATATCCGCCTGACAGCCAGGTAGCCTCCCTTGAAGATTCCATATTTTTTTATTGCTTCGGCAGCATAGACTGAACAGGTCGGGGTAAACCTGCACGCCGGGCCTATGTATGGTGAAATACATACCTTATAAATTTTGATAAGCAGCAAAAATGGGAAAATAGTTATTCTCCTTACCCATTTAAGCAAAGTTTGCCAAAATATCCCTGACTCTTTTGTCGATTTTAGAGAATTCATATATCTCCTTTCCTACATATACAAAAAGAAAATCCCTCTTTTTATCTGAACCCAACATATTCTGATTCAACCGAATTGCCTCTTTCACCCTTCTCTTGATAAGATTCCTCTTGACCGCTCTTTTGAATGTCTTTTTCGGAACAGATACAATAAATCTGTTGTATGGAATATTCTCATTCTCCCTGTATGAAACCTTAAACGGATGTCTGAACAGAGTATCACCTCCATCCAAAAGAGCCATCAACTCCTCTTTGGAACAGACCCTTTGTCGTTTAGGAAACCCGAGATTCATTATTTTTTATCAAAATACAACGAAAGAGCCTTTGCAATTGAGGGAGCCTCAGGAGTCGGGGCTGTAACTTCCGCAATAAGTTTGGCCTCTTTCATCGCCTTTGCCGTAGAAATGCCGAATGTTGCAAACTTCAAATCTCCCTGTTTGAAATCAGGGAAATTCTCAAAGAGAGACTTAACATCAGACGGACTGTAAAAGACAATCATTCCGTACCTGGACAGATCCAATCCCTTTATATCGCTATTCACAATATGCACAAGAATAGCGCTTTCATGCTTCAACTTAGCTTTAACAAACATCCTGTTAATCTCAGGATTCTGGCAATCAGTACAGGTAATCAGGAAATTATCACCTTTATGCTTTGTCCCGATGCAGTCTATCATCGAAGCCGGATTTCCGTTGCCGAAAAAGATTTTTCTTTTCCTGTAAACGATATATTTCTGCAAATAAACGGCAATTGCCTCTGATTGACAGAAATATTTCATTGTTTCCGGAATATTGATTCTCAATTCCTCGCACAGTTTAAAAAACGAATCAATAGCAGTACGCGAAGTGAAAACAATAGCGGAATAATCGAGGATATTCAAATGTTGCGCTCTGAAATCCCTGACAGAAACCGGTTCAACCCTGAAAAAAGGAATAAACTCGAATACGGTCTTATGTTTACTTATTATCTCCGCATAAGGAGAACCATTAGTCGGCGCTGGCTGAGAAATAAGTACCTTATTAATCTTCAATACACTCATAATGAAATAAAAAAACTAATCATTAACCCTGTCGGCAACAATTCAAGGGTGCAAAGGTACAAAATCCAGAAAAAAAAGGAAAATCCTGCCGACATAATAATTCTAAATCCACTTACATAATACAAAAGTGTCAAAACCACAAAACAGCCGAGAAGATAGTACATATAATAACTGACACTTATCTCCGGGAATAGAAACGATACCGCCAATACCGGTAAAGCCATCACAGTAAAGGCAATCCAATAGATGCCACTGCAAGCGACAGCGGGAAATAATTTTTCCCTGCCTCTCTTTAACCACGAAATCACATAAAACAGAATAATTCTTATTATTACATATCCGATAATACAAAACAGTATGTTAAAAAAACTTGTGTTTACAATTCCAACATGATAGAGCAAAAACGCAACAACAGGCAGACAGATGACAGATGTTGTCCGGATAGCATTGGTATAAGATTTATTATCCTCAATATCATCCATCACTTTGTTGTTAAACAGTGCATTGAAAGAAAGTTTTACTGCAAGAAACTCACTTCTTGAAAAGAAGATAAAAAGCACTATCAGAAACAGAACAACTACCGAGATGGAAACAGGCAAGCCGGCCACTTCTGAAGGAAGGGGATAATCACCGTTTCCAAAGATAGAAACGCTGCCTTTCCAGCAATCATCTATTGTCCTGGCTGTATCCGATATCATTTAATTGCCGCGTTTAGCTTTATAGCCCAAAGAGATGAGCATATCAACAATTCTATCCCTGAAATCACCCTGGATCAGAATCTCATTTTCCTTGGCAGACCCACCCACACCGCATTTCGTCTTCAAATGCTTACATAGAGCACTCAGATCATCTTCACTCCCCACAAAGCCTTTAACAAGCGTAACCTGCTTGCCACCACGATTTTTCCGATCAATGGAGACAATCAGGCGTTGCTCAGCGACCGGCAGGGTCTCAATCTCATCATTTTCCCCACCCTCATACTTAAAATCAGGATTAGTAGAATAAACAACCCCCAACCTGCTTTTCCAATCATTATCTGCCATCTCAAATAATTTTCCGCAAAGTTAGTTATAAAAAACTAATTCTTATATTTGTAATTCGAAACTACTCAAAACCAAAATAATGGAGAGAAAGAAATTTAATCTGATAAACAATCTGACTGCATCTGTCATACTGATATTGTCTGCATTTGTTTATCTCTCAACAATTGAGCCCACAGCAAGCTTTTGGGACTGTGGCGAATTCATCGCATCATCGTATAAACTCGAAGTAGGACACGCACCGGGCAACCCTGTATTTCAGCTGTTTGCCCGTTTCTTTACTATGTTTACGGACAGCACACACGCTGCCGCCGCAGTAAACTGCTGCAGTGCAATTTGTTCGGCTTTCACCATATTTTTCCTCTATCTGACAATAGTTCATTTTGGAAGAAGAATCCTGGAAATCAATTCAAAAAAGCTGACGACAGGAAATGCAATAGCGCTCTTTGGTGCAGGTGCAGCAGGCGCCCTTGCATACTGTTTTTCAGACACTTTCTGGTTTTCAGCTGTCGAAGGTGAAGTTTATGCAATGTCGTCGCTCTTTACCGCAATAGTCTTCTGGGCAATGCTGAAATGGGAAGAAGAGGCAGGCAGCCAATATGCCAACAGGTGGATAGTGCTCATCTGTTTCCTGATGGGACTTTCTATCGGAGTCCACCTGCTGAACCTTTTGGCTATACCGCCGATTGTCTTCATATACTACTACAAGATGCACGAAAAAGAGAATATTTCGATTTGGAAAGCATTTCTTGTCCTTGTAGTATCAGGTGTCATCCTTAGTTTGGTTCTGTTCCTCATTATCCCTTATCTTCCAAAGCTCATGGCCCTTGTTGATCGCATTTTCGTAAATGGATTCGGGGCCCCATTCAACCTCGGCGCTGCAATATTTATGCTGCTGCTTTTTGTAGCCTGTTTCTGGATTCTTCATATTCTCAGAAAGAAAGAAAAAGTTGTCGCTCACACTATACTTCTCTGTTTTACTACAATAGTAATCGGATATTCACTTTTTTCAATCACAGTAATCCGAGCTTGCACAAACACTCCAACCAATGAAAATCAACCGGATAATCCATACTCTCTGGTAAGATATCTCGCACGCGAACAGTATGGCAGCAGACCATTATTGTATGGTCAGGCTTATACATCTGTATATGAGGCTACTTCCTCAAAATACTACACCAAGCTGGACAATAAATATTATAGGACGGACTCCCCATTATCAGCAATTTATCCTTCAGGAGCAAAAATGTTCTTCCCAAGAATGTGGAGCAATGCGTCAGATCAAATTACCAACTTCTACGATACATATACCGGTGGTGATTTCAACTCAACGAAAGTGACAATGCCTTCAAGCGGCAAGACCGTCAATGGGAAAATGCCAAAATTCAAGGATAATCTTGCATTTTTCTTCGATTATCAAATTGGATATATGTACTTCCGGTACTTTATGTGGAATTTCGTAGGCAGACAAAATGACTTTCACGGTCAAGCCCCTGGAAGTCTTGCGACCGGCAACTGGGAGAGCGGAATCACTTTTCTGGATAAAGCAAGGCTCGGAGATCAATCCATTGCCCCTGACTATATAAAGAACAATAAGGCAAAAAACCACTATTACTTCCTTCCTTTACTGCTCGGGCTTGTGGGATTCTTTTTCCAAATGGGAAAAGACAAAAGAAATAGTTGGGTTACATTCCTGTTCTTTTTTATTACCGGCATTGCAATCATCATCTACCTCAACCAGACACCATATCAGGTCAGAGAGCGTGACTATGCCTACGCAGGATCATTTTATGCTTTTTCAATCTGGATAGGACTGGCCGTTCTCTGGATAAAGGATGTTTTGAACGGTCTGTTTAAAAAAATCAAAAACGGAGAAATAGCCTCTGCCGGCATCGCCTCTGCACTGTGCATTGCTGTCGCAGTATTAATGGGATGCCAGAATTGGGATGACCACGACAGGAGCAACCGCTATACTGCAAGAGACATTGCATTCAATTATCTTGAAACCTGCGATCCAAATGCCATCATCGTTACACATGGCGACAATGATACTTTCCCTCTATGGTATGCACAGGAAGTGGAAAACATAAGAACTGATGTGAGGATTGTAAATACTTCCCTGCTCGGAATGGACTGGTATATCGACCAGATGAGATGCAAGATGTATGATTCAGAGCCACTCCCGATTACTATACCTCGAAAGGATTACCTTTACGGAATAAACGATTTTATCCCGGTATATAAAGGGCTGAACAGGGTGGTCCCGATAAAAGAGGTTATGGATATCTTCTCTGACCCTGAATTCAAGCAAAGAGGCAAATCAGGACTTATAGCGTCCAATATGATTGCATTACCTGTCAATAAGGAAAATGTCAAGAAATACGGTATTGTGGAAGAAGAGGATTTCGACAAGATCGTTGATACTGTAACCCTGACAATCAGCGGTAATACTATCAGCAAGACAGATCTGATAATCCTGAATATCTTAAGCAATTATCAGTGGGATAGACCGTTCTATTTCGTTTCAGCAAATGGTGATGTCGATCTTGGTCTTAAACCATGGCTTCAGTACGAAGGAATGTGCCACAAACTCGTACCTGTACCTTGCAGCCGTGATGACCATAAACAGATGGTTGCTGAAAAACTGCGCAACAAACTTATGAATGTGTACAGATTTGATTCTAATAAAGATACGAGCACCTATGCAGACTATCAGAATATTTATACATTCTGTGCTGTCAGCCCTGTAAGAGAGATGTTCATCAGAAATGCAGAATCTCTGCTGGCCGAAGGTAAAACCACCGAGGCAACAGAAGTACTCGACAGATGTTTTGAGGTTACCCCTGAAGAAAATTATCCGTACAACCTCTCTGTAATTGGAGCGACTGTTCTGCGGACAGATCAGATGGGGAGCA
>CAZPLM010000031.1:10871-13731 GCA_964587275.1 uncultured Muribaculaceae bacterium
AAGGTTGACAAAGCGATGACTATCACTGACAAATTCGTTTCGGAAACGATAAAATCGCTAAATTATTACGCCCTGGAAGTTAATGGAATGGTAATCAGTAAGGAAACTGTTCAAAGAGATATTCAGTATATTTATTATCTGATAAATGTACTTAAAACACATAAACAGGACGAAAAAGCGGATTATATAATGAATTTAATCAAAGGGCTTTAATCAGCCCTTTGATTAAAAATCCGACTCTATTTTACCTTTTCCATTTCTACAGTGAAATGGCGCATAATAGGCAACTCTTTGACAATTCTGTAACCATGATTAACAGATGTACGCCTGTCATAGACATTCTTTAAGGCTGCCGCAACATAATCCATGTGATTGTTTGTATAGACTCTGCGTGGAATTGCAAGTCTCAGAAGTTCAAGAGCTGGATATCTGTTTTCACGCGTTACAGGATCCCTGTCGGCAAGCATTGCGCCGATCTCAACACCTCTGACGCCTCCTTCAAGATATAGTTCGATACCCAATGTCTGAGCTATGAACTCCTCTTTAGGAACGTGCGTCAGAACTTTCTTTGCATCTACAAATATTGCGTGTCCGCCTGCAGGTCTCTGATAAGGGATACCATACTCATCTAACTTATTGCCAAGATATGCGACCTGTTTGATCCTCGTATCAAGATAGTCAAACTCTGTCCCCTCTTTCAACCCCTGAGCAAGAGCATTCATATCTCTTCCGGCCATACCTCCATAAGTCAGGAAACCTTCATTCATAATACTGTACATCATGCATTTATGCATATCTGCCTCTTCTTTGAAAGCAACGAATCCTCCCATATTGACAATAGCGTCCTTTTTTGAGGACATAGTTGCAATATCAACATCTCTGTACATCTCGCGACAGATCTCCTTGATACTCTTATTCTCATATCCTTTTTCACGTGTCTTGATAAAATAAGCATTCTCAGCAAAGCGGGCTGAATCGACCATAACCTTTACACCGTATTTCTTACCCAACTTGCAGACACCCTTGATATTCTCCATTGATACAGGCTGACCTCCAGCTGTATTATTGGTAATTGTCAGGACTATTGCAGGAATTTTTTCAGCGGGGTATTTCTTTAACACATCCTCAAGTTTATTAAGGTCCATATTCCCCTTAAATGGTATCTCAAGTTCCGTATCCTTTGCCTCGTCAATTGTACAATCAACGGCAACGGCCTTTCTAAACTCAATATGGCCTTTTGTGGTATCAAAGTGGGAATTACCAGGTAAAATATCGCCCTCTTTGATAATGGCCGAAAAAAGCACATTTTCCGCAGCTCTACCCTGATGGGTCGGGAGAAAATAGTCAAATCCCATAATATCTTTAATCGCATCCTTCATAGCGTAATATGATCTCGCTCCGGCATAACTCTCATCACCTTCCATTATCGCAGCCCACTGTTTATCGCTCATAGCTCCTGTTCCGGAATCTGTAAGCAAATCGACATAGACATAATCGCTTTTAAGTGAAAAAAGATTGTAATGAGCCTCTTTGATCCATTTTTCCCTCTCTTCACGGGAACTTTTATGGATGGTTTCAACTGTTTTAATCTTGTAAGATTCTGCAAATGGTAATTCCATATTGATAATTTTTAATTATTTACTTCCACAAAATTAAAAAAAATAAGAGCAACATATAATGTCGCTCTTATTTTTTCGTAAAATATGTAAAAAACTTACTTATTCTTTTCAGAAAGCCTCTTTTCTTTACGAATATTCAAATCATACATGATAGGAGTACCGATAAAGATAGAAGCGTATGTTCCTACAATAACACCGAGTGTCAACGCTACTGCAAAACCCCTGATTGACTCACCGCCGAATATTGCAATCGCAATCAAAACGACGAGAGTAGAAACTGATGTATTGATAGTTCTCGACAATGTACTGTTCAACGCCTCGTTGATATTCTGTGAAAGTGGACGTTTAGGATACAAAGTCTTATACTCACGGATACGGTCGAAGATAACCACGTTATCGTTGATAGAATATCCGATGATTGTCAACACTGCCGCGATGAATGTCTGGTCAACGTCAAGAGTAAACGGAAGTATTCCGGTAAACAATGAGAAGAATCCAATTACGATGATTGAGTTGTGAACAAGTGAAGAGACACCACCCAAGCCCCATGTCCAGTTTGTAAATCGCAAGGCAATATAGCCGAAGATCACAATCAATGCCAAAATAACAGCAATAATAGAATCCCTCTGCATCTCGCTCGCAATTGAAGCATCAACACGGTCGGAACTTACAATACCGTTAGGATTTTCCAAAGTAGATGTAAACTGCTCAAGTGTGACCGGAGTAGCAAAGAATCCCTTCAATGCATCATACAACATCCCCTCAATTTTCTTGTCTGTTTCAGAAGAGGTCTGATCAACCATATATTTGGTAGTAATTCTCATCTGTGAAGTACCGCCGAACTGTTTAACCTCGGCAGCCTCGCCAAACTCCTTCATTGTAGCGGCACGAACCTCCTCTGTTGTGACAGGGGAATCGAACCTTACAACGTATGTCCTACCTCCGCTGAAATCAACACCATAAGAGAAACCTTTGGTAAAGCATGAAATAATACAGATTGCACAAACAACACCTGAAGCAATATATGTCCATTTTCTCATTCCAAGGAAGTTAATCTTCGTATTCTTGAGGAAATTCCTTGTTGCAGGAGAATCAAATGAAATGTCTTTGTTTCTCTTCAGTCTGTCATCAAAGATAAGCCTTGTAATGAAAATTGAAGTGAATACTGAAGTAATGATACCGATAACAAGTACGGCAGCAAAACCCTTAACAGCTCCTGAACCGAAGAAGAAAAGGATTAA
>CAZPLM010000032.1:0-2091 GCA_964587275.1 uncultured Muribaculaceae bacterium
GAATTCTGTCTGCACCAAGACTTATGACATCCTCAAGAGATTTGAAAATATCGCAGGTAACATCAATCGCTCTATGAAACGTGAAGGAAACACCCTCCTCTTTTGCAGTCTGTATAAGTCTTGCACTAAGCTTTTTATCCACATTATTTGCAATATCGACCGCTCCTGACACAACACCGTCGCATCCTGCAATTGCAGCATTCCGTATATCCAGGATCATCTGGTCAGATTCAGCCTCTGAATAACAGAAGTTACCCTCCCTCGGCCTGATGAGGACATTTACCTTTAATCCGGTATGTTGTTTTAACCAGGTAATGGCTCCCATTCCGGGAGTAAGACCATCCAGAGGCAGGGCAGAACAGAGCTCGACTCTCTTTGCTCCGCCATTACAGGCAGCAATTGCGCTTTCAATCGAATTGGCACATATCTCTATTTGACATTTCATTTTGTAAAAATACTTAATCTGCCTTAAATTAGTGCAAAATATCATAATTATGAGACGCAGAATCTTCCTGACTTTATTTATTGCATCCTTCGCTCTGATTACAGGCTGCAGCCAAGACATTTCAAATACTAAACAACAAGTTGAAAATAAAGCTAAAGAGATTGGGTTCAAGCCACAGCTGGATGAGGCACTGGACAAATGTGATAACGCCAGGGAATCCGACTATATCCGTTTCCTGTATGCTTTCATGCCAATCGGGGATATTGCGGATTATGCGCCTGATCTCTATGTTCAGGCTGTAAAAGCCTCAATCATTGCTAAAAAGGAAATGCCTTGGGGCAAAAATGTTCCTGAGAAGATCTTCAGGCATTTTGTACTGCCTCTCAGAGTAAACAATGAAAATCTTGATTCCTGCAGGACTGTATTTTATAATGAATTGAAAGATCGTGTAAAAGGACTCTCGATGTATGATGCAGCCCTTGAAGTCAACCACTGGTGCCATGAAAAAGTGGTTTATATACCGACAGATGCACGGACATCTTCCCCATTGTCAACCGTCAGGACAGCTTTTGGCAGATGTGGTGAAGAATCTGTATTTGCTGCAGCAGCAATGAGAGCTGTAGGCATTCCGGCAAGGCAGGTCTACACTCCTCGCTGGGCGCATACGGATGACAACCACGCCTGGATTGAAGTGTGGATTGATGGTAAATGGCATTATTTGGGAGCATGTGAACCTGAAGCAAAGCTGGATGTTGCATGGTTTTCTTCTACTGCACTTCGTTCGATGCTTATGCATACCCGCGTTTTCGGCAATTATAAAGGAGACGAAGATGTTATCAGCACTACTAATTGCTTTACAGAAATCAACGTCACATCCAATTACGCTCCTGTTGGAAGGGTGGAGGTAACGGTAAAAGATACTTTGGGAAATGTTGTATCCGGTGCAGATGTAGAATTTAAAATTTATAATTATGCTGAGTTGTATTCTGCAATAAATACGCGTGCGGATGAAAACGGAAAGGCTTCAGCATTGATGGGAAAGGGAAATGTCGTGGTATGGGCCTCATTCGGACCTCGTTTCGGATATGCAATGACTTCCGGCGGCGAACCTGTTACTGTAGTATTAAACAGAATGAGAGGGAATGTCTTTGATGACCTGCTTGACATTGTTCCCCCTGCAGAAGGGACTGTACCGGTGATTGTTACAGACGAAGAATCGGTGGCGAATGCTGTAAGACTGAAAGAAGAAGATTCCCTGCGAACCATCTATACCAACACATTTTATAATCCATTAAAGAATGCTTCAACTGGAGGTATCGATCTTTCAAGCGGTATTTATGATAAATATCTCATTGCGGCCCGAGGAAACTGGAGGGAAATTCTCAGATATATAAACTCTCTTACTGCCGATCAGCATGATGCCGGCCTTAGAATGTTGGATCTTATAAGTGAAAAAGACTTGCGCGATACGCCGTCTGACGTGCTTATCGACCATATCGAGGGATATTGCGAAATGATTGAAGCCGGGTTACCTTCCGGCGTGACTGGAATAAACGGAAAAGTATCTCAGAATATTCTGGACAGATACCTTCTGAATCCACGTATTTCAAATGAATTACTCTCTCCATGGCGACATTCACTGAGAG
>CAZPLM010000032.1:2101-13554 GCA_964587275.1 uncultured Muribaculaceae bacterium
ACCTGTCGGAGTTTCCAGGCTTTTGGCATCCGACACCCACTCGAGAGATGTTTTCTTTATTGCAATGTGCCGTTGCAACGGCATCCCTGCCAGAATAGAAGAAATTGAAGGGAAAATACAGTATTATTTCTCAGGAAGATGGCGTAACGTAGATTTCAATGTCGGTAAGGTTGTAGCTCCCGCTCCTCAGGGATACCTTCAGCTTGTTTATGATGATAACAGTGTAATAAAAGATCCTAAGTTTGAAACCCATTTTACCATTGCAAAGATTGATGATGGCAAGATCAATACACTGAATTTCAGGACTAAGGAAGGAATTGAGGGGTCAATGTCCTATAAAAACACATTTACTGAACCTGTACAGCTTGATTGCGGTTATTATTTACTTACGACAGGGACACGTATGGCAAGCGGACGCGTTCTTTCAAGGCTTTCATTTTTCAATATTGAAAAGGACAGGACCACTGTTGAGCAGCTTGTACTGCCAAAGGACGAATCAGACAGGCAAGTCATCGGAAGCCTGAATGTGGAGAGTCCTGTAATTGTCGCACCGACTTTTGATAAGTCAACTCTGATCGGATGTACAGGAAGAGGCTTTTATGTCTGCGCATTTGTAAGGAACAACCACGAACCGAGCAATCACATTATAAATGATTTTCTTGCCGCTTCATGGGACAAACCGGTTGTTTTCCTCTATGAAAGTCAGGAGGAACTGAAGAAGTTCAATCCATCACTGTTTCCTGCCATTGGCGATAACATCACTTTTGCAGTTGATTCAGGCAAGCTTCTTGATCAGATATGCAACAACCTTGAGCTTAAAAATGTCGAAATGCCGATTGTAATCCTTGCAGACAGTTTCGGCCGGATTTGTTACATATCTCAAGGTTATACCATAAACCTGGCTTCACGCCTGATGTAAGTTCTTTTGTCGCCGGCAGTATAGCGCGCTACTCTGCCGTATCCAAATCTTTCTGCTCGCCGGAGGATTCAAGAGAAACGGCATATTTTGCAGAGCCTTTGTATGTGATCAAAGAATCTTTCGGCGCAGTAAATACCTTAAATGCTTTGGATGAGATATTTCTTGAAAGGATGTATGATGTAACCATCGAGTCGCGTTTTGCCGCAAGGAAAGAGAGATCGTCGTTACTGCACGGATAGAGCCTTTTTGCTATATCCGGCAGTCCAAGGCCGTTGAGCGAATCTACTCCTCTGGTCTTCTCATTCACGTATGAAACAAATTCCTTATCCTTTTCACTCATCTCAATAATATAATTCTTGTCAAGAGTTGAAAGTCTCGGACCACGTCTCGACTGCGAATCGACAGGGGCCTCCGGTTTTACAGGGACAGGTCTTCCTGCAAACAATTTGGATACATAATACTCTTCCTTGAGTTTGTAAAGCGAATACGAATCAGATGTTAATGCCGGCTCATAATACTGCTCCATAGAGAGCCTGAACTCAGGTTTCTGCTCCAGGACTTCAACAATCTGATTAAGTAAATCAGTCTGTTCAGTCGTCAGAGTAGGAGAAAGCGGATTGAACCCCATTGAGGAAAGTTTATCAGAAGAGAAACCCAAACTTTGCGCGATATACTCAAATGGAGAGACTGTTATCTTGACAAGGAGATTGCAGAATGTCTTGAATATAATCTTGCCGTAAGAAAAATCCGGATCGTGGATATCTCCCTCCACAGGAAGATTGATGGAAATCTTGTCATTCTTATCCTTAATAATATAAAGTGCCGTTCTCAAAGGGACTTTATACTCCGGTTTTGCCTTTTTGATTTTTTTGCCGACCTCCATTCTGTAAATATCAAGAGAATTATCGCTCTTCAATTGATACTCTTTTATCTCATTCTTGCTCAAAAAGGTAAGAACGCCATTATTAATAGGATATGCAAGCATTGACTCGCAATAAGGAGAAAATGGCTGAAGGTCGAGATTACTGACCTCAATATCAAACTTGTGGTTGTCAATATCTTTAATATTTCCAAACCAGATAGCATTTACCTTTCCACCACCCATGGCATCAGCTGTGATTCTGAAATTATTTCTGCCATTTGTATTGAAATTCTTCGACCTTACATTAATGTTACTGATCTTGTAATCAAATGGTTTTTTTAAAGATTCATCCCTGTACTCCACCAATGCATTGTTGACCGATATAATACCTACAAACAATCCGTTTCCGGAGGTATCTACCGGTTGACCCGCCTCGGCAGAAGTGCTGTCACTGTCGGATTTTACCATCAGTGAAGAAATATTTGTAGTACCATCTTCAAATACGACATATTTTCCGACAAGTCCGTCAACCTCAAGAGCTCCAAATTTGTATAATTTCCTGGCCAGATCAACATTTGCAATGCTGAGAGAGGTGGAATCAATAGAAATAACACGGTCCCCTTCATTATCAGTCAAGGAAAAAGAGGCCAAATATGCCTCTCCATTTGCAGAAAGTTGAGAAAAATGGTCAGTATTGCCCTTTATGACAAGATCAGATGAAAAAAGTCCCTCAATATCACTCACTTTCATCACCTGCTTGATATACGGCGCAATAAGATTGATATCCAGATCCTTAACTGAAAGTGCAAGATCGAACTCCTTATCATTCATTCCGTAAGTCAATTTAGCAACAAAGTGTCCCTTATTGGAAAGGTCGAACTCGACTCCGGCATCCGTATTTTTTTCTCCGGAAAGATCAATTGTAGGAATATCAAGATTCAGATTGTCAAGGACAAGATCAGTCTTTGCAGCCAGATCCTCATAATTAATCGAGCAGTCCCTCAATCTGATATCATTCAATACCACGCCCCATGAAGAAGGCTCTTCGACCTGAGTCGTATCTCCGGAAAAACGCTCAATCAAGTCATCGATATTAAGTGATGATGTATCCTGGATAAGTGAGGCATTCAGGGATTTCAAATAAGCGTGACTTACCACGACTTTTTTATTTATAAGCTTTAGAAGTCTGCATCTGACAGAAAGGGTATCTGCAGTAATGAAACTGCTCTTTCCATCCTGTTCGAACACAGTAAGATTCCCGACTTTCAGGCGGCCGGTAAAAATATTGAACCCCAACTTGCCTATATTAACCTCACGACCGATGAGGGCGGTATCGTTTTTTTCAATATACCATTTTGCAACAGGTGAAACTGCAACGGCAATGGCTACAACCAAAAAAACAATGATTCCGATAAGCCAGAACAAAAATTTCTTCATCTCAGGACAGAAATAAAAATTAGATACTTATCGGTTTAGCAAAAATCGTGCTACTTGATTCTTGTGAATTTTCTTGAATCTGAAATGCCGAATTTTTTGCCTCTGACAATAAGTTTATCGTCAACTATAGACAGTTTGCCCTTTGCCACCATATTATGAAGAGGAGAATAAAGATAGTCCGTTGTCCAAACACCCTCATCTTTTACATAGACCATATTTTTAATGAAATCGCACCCTTCCTTTGATTTAAATTTACTCGCTTCGATCCAGATAATGATGCCATTATAAGTACCATCCGAATTTTTAACAATTTCAATAGAAGAATCTTTGGTTTCCACCATCCATTTTCCAACGACCTGATCACATTTATTCTGGGCATTAAGCAGGGAAACCGTAAAAAGGGCTGCAATTATTAAAATAAATTTCTTCATCTGTTAATTTATCTCCTTTACGCTTTGTATTCCATTTCTGGATAGTACAAGGCGAAAACGTTTATATTCAACCTGTTCTTCATAACGCACCTGGATTACAATATTCAGATAATAAATCTTTTGACTTGTAATCTCCTCCACCTCACCTTTGTCATTAATAATACTCAACGGCTGTTCCGGATTATCCATCTTTTGAGTGAAACGGGTCATGTGAATCCTGAATATATCATTAATGCCCGAAACAGGATAGGTATTATTCTCTGCCAGTTTCTCGCCATCTATATAGACGAGTTTACGATATAAAATTATTTTCTCGTCAAATATAAGATTTTCCGCCTTTAACAGTGCAGACCTGTTTCTCAAATCCAACACTTCTTTGGGCGTTTTGCTATCATTTATAAAATCAACTCCCTCTTTGATCCATCCCACATCCTGATCCTTGATATTTATGGTTGCCTTATTGTCAAAAAACTTATGGCCAAGTCTGTGGGCAAAATAATATCTTGTCAGTTCCTTTATTCTGTCCTTAAGCATATAACTGACGATAAGGGCGAAAAAGAGCGGAATCGAAAGTGATCCATATACTCTCTGAACTGAAAAAGAGACAACGGTGGCAAATATCATCGCAATACCGGCAGCAATTGCATACATAGTCTGCTCAACAGCAACACCGTCCTTTTTCTTGTCAAGTTTGATGAAAAGGTCGCTCTCTACATATTTTTTTAGAATACCGTGACGATAGACCAGATTCCTGTTGCCCTCAGAATCATTTTTCATAACAACTGGATATCCCATCGAGATCTTATAACTTTCATTTTCCGTTATAAAGGCTGAAAGCATCTCTCTTATCGGAGAGTTCTTATCTATTGAATCCACTCTCTTCAAGACTCGAAACATATAGAGGGATGAGATGTGGCCGAGAAATTCATCTCCAAATGAAAAACAGCTTCTGGTATCATCTGAAATGGTAGGAACATTGATAATATTCCTCAAGCCGCGATATGTGGAAAGAATATTTCTGACATTTTTTATATACTCTCCCGCCAGAAAAGGCATATCCTCACTCTTTCTGATATGCAGAGCTTCATCCCTCATTGAACTTTTGGAAATAGCGCAGAACATTTTGATCTCATACTCAAACTCGGCAATATTTGACTTTGAAGGATTGCTTGCAACCGCTTCCATCGCCGATTTGAGGTATTTCAAGGGAATTGCATTTCCCCCGACGATATCCCTCAGAATAAAGACAGGGGTTATCATCCTTACATTGCTCTTCACATCCCTGTAGAACTGATCTTTCCCGTATGTCTGGGGATTGATATCAAGGCTGTTAGGGACAAATATCCATGTGTTGACGGCAAAGTTACTGCTCTTTTCACTGCTGTTAACCACAAAACTCTCTTTAAACTCAATCGAATAATTGTCGTGAATTTTAGTCTTAATTTCAATCATATCTATCACCTTTTATCTAAAAAAACACACCGCTTGTATAGCCAAGCCACCTAAGGACGGTTTCACCCCACACAAGAATCATTATCCAGCTGATAATCATCATCGTTATTCCAAACTTAAATGAATCTCCCCAGCTATAGTGGTTCGTAGTGTAAAGCAATGCGGCAGGCTTTGAATTAAACGGCAGCACATACACATGTTCAATCAGCAATGCCACAGGAAATGCCAGACTCATAATCGGATACCCGAACTTCTGTGCAACCCCGATTGAAATCGGGATAAAAATCAGTGCCCTCATTGTCTTTGACTGGAAAATCAGCGCACTGAAGAGCATGATTCCTGTCAAAACAATATAAATCACTCCAAACGGAGTACTTGCAGTAATACCGATACTGTTGAATGCGGCATCAACAAGCGTTGCCGGAAGGCCTGTGGCATCAAGACCTGCACCGAGGGTATATGCTCCGGCGGAAAACATCATCAGATGCCATGGGATATCTACCTCATTCCATTTGACAATACCTATTTTAGGCATTAATGCAACAACCGCACCAATGAATGCAACTGCAGTCTGGTTGATACCGTGCTGTTTATCAGTTGCCCACAGTACAAGAACAGCAAGGAAAATAAAGATTGCCTTGTATTCCTGCATTGACATCTTGCCCATTGATTTAAGTTCATTCTGAAGATATGCAATTCCTCCTTTGATCTGTGGCGTTCTCTCGCTCTTCTTTAAAGGGAAAATGATCTTTGTGCCTACAAACCAACCAATGAGCATCAATATAATACTCAGCGGGAATGCGGCCTTGAACCAATCCTGGTAGCTGAAAATACTCATTCCCATTGCCCCGGCGATCATAGAACCTGCAAGAAGATTTGCGCCTGAACCGGTAAGGAATCCTGAAGCTCCTACATTTATTTGAAACAAATTCTGGAGTACAAGGTTACGTCCAAAATTTGTCCTGCTGTCACCTCCTGTATCACCATAGATTGCACATACAACCATAAAGATTGGAAGCAATATGGCAGCTTTCGCAGTAGTAGCTGAAATAAAAGCTGAAAGGACAATATTGATTATAATAAAACTGAAAACAACAAGCGTAGAATTTTTTCCAAACCTCACTACAAGCCAGAGAGCGAACCTTTTTGCAACCTTTGTCTTTACAAGCATACTGGCCAGGACAAATGAGAGGATATTGAGCCACATCACAGGATGTCCGAGCTGAGCATAAGCGACTTTATCAGTTGTAACATGGGTAAGAACAATCCCCAGGATCAGCATCAGGGATGTCAGGTAATTCGGGACAGCTTCGGTAATCCAGAGAATAATGGCAGCAGCAAATATTGCAAGCATTGCATAATTGATCCTCACAAAACTTTCAGCCCCAACATCATTATATCTTTTAAGGGCGGTCGATGCAAGTCCGTCAACATTGATATTATCAATGAACGGAATATTGGAAAACCAATAAATAAAAACAAAAGCAATAATTGCAAGCGGTCCGCCAACGATTGCCATCCACTTTTCAAAACCGGATTTCTTCATTTTCGGAAGTTTCTCGGTCTTGTAATTATTCATGTCAAGCGGGTTGAAAACCGCCTCTTCTACCTGTTGTTCCATTTTTAATTAATTATTTTTCAGACTGTCAATCTTCACTTTATAAAGCAATGAAGTTTGGTCGCACCCAAGCCAGATGACATTATTGGTATGATCTACGACAATAGCCTCCGCCTTTGCTACAAATGGAATAGAAAATGTCTCATTGAGATTGCATTTGCTGTCACAGTGATAAATTTTCTGTGCTTTACTGTCAACGATCCATAATGTATTATCGAGAGTATCGAAACAGAGATCTGACAAAAATTTAGCAAACGCAATCGGGTAAGTATTAATGAACATGTTACTCTTCAGATCATACTTCATTATTTCAGTTGGAGACTCCTGGTTGGCTATGTAAATACAATTGTTCCCATCACAGGCAACTCCCTCTATTCCTTTGTTAGTCACAGCGTTTTCAACGACCACATCAGTAATTTTGACCAATGATCCCTGATCAAGTTTCCATACAGCCATTTCCCCTTCATCACCAAGAAAAATCATATTAGTTCCGGGCTGAACGTCTACTGCCTCAAAATCATTGTTGCCCTTATAAACGGTTTCAATAACTTTTCCTTCGAAATCAATTTTATAAAGATTCCCGTTATCACATACAGCATAAAGACAATTCCCATCAGGAGCAAGTGACAACCCTGACAATCCGGTCAAACCTGTAGGATAATCAGTATAATCCGACACCTCAAGAGAAAGCTCGGAAGAGATTTTATCCTCCACACATCCCCCGAAAAGGATGATGGTGAAGGATAAAATCATAACGTGCGAAATAATTCTGATTACTTTTTCCATGTTTTATAAGGCTCCTTCATAAGCATAGAGTTGTAATACTTTTTGTCTCCTGTAACTTCATTACCAAGCCATGACGGTTTGATTATCTGGTCACTTTCTGACTTCAGTTCAACTTCAGCCACTGTGAGACCTTCATTATCACCATAGAACTCATCAACTTCGTATGTATGTTCGCCTGCCGGAACAAGATAACGAGTCTTGTCGATAACACCCGGTTCGCAGATTTTCAGCAGCTCTTTTACCTCATCTACAGGAATTTCTTTTTCCCACTCAAAACGATTTGCACCGCTCTCATTTCCGATTCCCTTAATTGTAATATAGCCCTTTTCTCCTTTAATCCTGACTCTTACGGTTCTTTCAGGAATAGAGCAGAGATAGCCCTGTGTTATGCGTGTGGCTTTTGTAACCTCTTTTTTGAAGTCACCATTTACCAAAAATTTTCTTTCAATTTCTTGTGCCATTGTTTTTGAAATTATAATTATTCGTTAGCAAGTTTTTTGTCGGACATACCGATAACGCGTTTAATAGCCTGAAGGTAATTAATGTTTTCAACGCCATCCAGCCCACAATCCTTGATTGTCTTTTTGATATCCTCAACTTCTGTCGATTCGGAATTAATTGTAACTACTTTAGCTCCGTTGATCAATACATTTCCAACCTCGCAAATGGTATCATTTACCATATAGCCGAAACGCTGTTTATGTACTCTTACCGCGGCGAGGTCATGATTTGCCTTGACCATGGCGATAAATTCATCATAAGTGTAGGTATCCTTCGTCAATTTCGGCATTTCAACCATAAATGCAGGGAATACCTCTTTTTCGAGGACTTCGCGAGAAATAGGAAATTCTCCCTTCATTAGAGGATTCCATTGTTCAAGGCCTTCTACAGACTTTACAAATGTCTTAATATCCATCTTGCCATCACGGATTTTCGTGTTGTTAATATCATTTTTACGGGAAATGATATATATCTCGTCGCTGCTGCGCTCCCACACCTTCTCGGGAACAGGAGCAGAGAGACGTGCCATTCTTTTATGTGCTTCACAGAAGCATTGTCCGAATGAACGGAACTCAAAACGGGGTTTAGAGATCTCCCCAATCTTCATTTCTTCTTTTGACATATCAGTATGATTATTATTATTTTACAAATGCTATTTCAGCTACTTTTTCACCATTTTCTTCACCGATAGTCGGTACTGCATAGGCCCAGACTCCTGTGGCTCCACCTATACGAGAGAATGAGTGTTCCTTGTCCTCAGCAAGCGACGTGCCTCCCCAGGCATCACCCTTAGGACCACGAATGAATGCATCCAGTTCAGCTCCATCTGCATTGACAAGCTTCATGCAAACACTCTTCTTGCCTGAAAATCCACTGTGGAATGTGTATTCATCGGCTGTTGTAACCACGTCCTCACTGCTCAGAACCAAATACTTGCCGGCCTCAATAGTAAGACCGTCAGCACCTGTCCAGACAGCTTCTTCTCCCTCATCCTTAAACAACTTCATTCCGGTAAGTGATATCGTTTCACTGGTATTGTTATACAATTCTATCTTCTTTGCAACAGGATCTATTTCGTTCATTACCAATGTATAGTTAGCATCAATAACGCCATTTGAAAGTCCGTTTGTTGTTCCTTCGGTAGGAGTAGCATAATACCACCCTCCGGTCATGTCAGAAACGCGTGAAAATGAACATTCTTTATCTTCATAAGTACCTGTACGCTGAAATACGTCAAGTGAATCACCCTTAGGATCAAAAAGCTGAACCTTAAGCGGTTTTTTCGCTGAAAGACCGCCTGTCGAGGTCAAGTCTCCTGTCTCGTCTTTCCCTTCTCCTGAATATCCACTGCAGTAGAGGACCAAATAACCTCCTGCCATAATAATATGACTTGCAGTAATTGTAAAGAAATTGCCTGCGCTCGCATCATCATCCTTTACAAGATAGCAACCTTTCAAATCTACATCAACATCACCTGTATTGGCAATCTCAACATATTTTGTAATACCGTTCAGTTCATTAAGAACAAGTTTTGTATAGTCATACTCAGGAATCTGTTCACCTGCGGTGACAGTATAATTCTGATTAGCTGATGTTGTGGTTGAACCGTTAAGTCCGGTAGCCTCAATATGGAATGTAACTGCAGTTTCTTTTTCCTGAGCAGGAATTGTTGCTGAATACTGATCTGTTTCAGCTGCATTTGTCATTGAAACGCTCTTCTCGGAAGCGCTTCCGGCAGTATATTTCAGGACTACTGAAGTAGCATTCGTTACGGTAGCAGTAACAGTAACTTCATTATCGCTTGTTGGAGATGAAGGTGTATATGACACACCGGAAATATTCGCAGATGGTTTGCGACCAAAATCAATCTTATGAGTGAAAACTTCACCTGACGCATCTGTACCATTAGTAGCTGATATTGTTCCCACTGAAACAACATGCCACTCTCCCGTTCCGTCAGGAATACGGGCTGCAACCGAGAATGAATATTCATAAGCTCCATCCCATACATCACCTACTGCAGGCTCTGCGTTTGCAGTATTGACAAAATAGTCAATAGGGTTATTCTCTGAGTCCACCAAAACTGTCAGAAGAGATTTCGATCCGGAAACTCCGTTTGTTGCCGTTCCGATATAAGTAGTACTTGATGCAGACCAGTCTGCGCCCTTGCACCCCATTACGGCATAACTTTTTGCATCGAGGATTGTCCCGTCAACAGGAGTAACGGCATTACCGCTTGCATCAGAATAATATTCATCGAGTGAATTTTTGGCAAACTTGATACCTGAAATATTAATTGGATTATTTGTAGGGTTATAGATTTCAATATACTTGTCAGAGGTGTTGACTTCATTCATACGAAGCTGATCTACTGTACCATATTCAATAGGAATAGCAGAAACAGTATAATTTTTCTCAGGAGATGTAGCAGAAAGACCATTGTTACCGGTAGCATTTATCGAGAATGCGACCACGCTTTGATCTGACTGAGCAGGAATAATGCCTGTGTATGTTTTCCCGGAAGCCGTCATTAAAGCACTTTGCTGAGAACCTCCGTTAACCTTATAAAGTACACTTACAGAGGCGATACCCTGAAGGTTTGTAACAGTAGCTGTGACTGTAACTGCATCATCCGGTGTAATCTGTCCCAATCCCGGTGTGAAAACAATATCTCCAATAGTCGGTTCTCCCTCATACTGGTCATCTTTCATGCAGGAAACTGCCATAAAAGAGATCATTATAATAGATGTTATTGATAATATAATTCGTTTCATAATAATATTTTTTAGAAATCAATTTCAAAACGTAAAGACAACATACTATAGTCAACTCCGGCTTTACCGTTTTCTGCAACAATCTTGGTATAATCGCTTGTAGCTTTCCCTTCTGCATCATAGCCGGTCTTGAGTTTATTCTTGCCATTTGCATAACGGTCATTGTCGTTATACTGATAGTTGATCATAACTTTGACATTATTAGTGACATAGTAAGTAAGACCGAGTGTATATGCCTGAGCTGAACCGCCATAGATATTACCTGAATTAAGATTGATATAATCATATCTTGCAAGAATCTCAATATCGCCCCAGCTTCTGCCTCTTGAAGGTTGAGTAAATTCTCCCTCATTGCAGTTATATCTCTGTTTGCCGCCAAAAAGAAGATATCCGACGTGGGCATACCAGCCTTTGAATTTGTAAACAGGACCATCATTAAGAATATAAGTGTTATTGCCTATATATTCGCTCTGTGCCCTCAATCCATTCCAGTAACCTGCAAGTTCAAATCCGTAGAGAAGGTCATGGTCAACATTAGTAATAACGTCTGTATCAATGTATTTCTTACGGTTAATCGAAGTAGAATTCCTGCAACTGTATCTTACACCACCATATTCACCGGTTGCCATATCTGCCTTAGGCGTTCTGTATGAAGCTGCTGCTCCGACATGGA
>CAZPLM010000033.1:0-4639 GCA_964587275.1 uncultured Muribaculaceae bacterium
GGGACTTTCTACAGCGCAGGTAGGCATTGTCTATGGTACAATAGGGGTGATATTCCTCACGATTGGTGGTATTTTGGGAGGTCTTTTTGCATCCAAGACAGGTCTGAAGAAGTCAATATGGTGGATGGCGGCCTGTATGACGTTGCCTTGTCTGACATTTGTCTATTTAGCTATGTTCCAGCCGACTAATTTGGTCATCATCAGCATAGCAGTGGCTATAGAGCAGTTCGGTTACGGCTTCGGTTTCACGGCTTACATGCTTTATATGATGTATTTCTCAGAGGGCGAATTCAAGACTTCGCATTATGCTATATGTACAGCATTTATGGCATTGAGTATGATGATTCCGGGAATGTTTGCCGGATTTATTCAGGAAGCTATCGGGTATCAGCAGTTCTTCTGGATGGTTATTGCCTGCTGTGCCGCTACCCTTGTGATTACATTTTTTGTTGACAGAAAGATCGATCCGGAATATGGGAGAAAATAAATTTATTGAGATATGAATAAGATTTTATTATCAATATTATTTGTCGCCGTATCATTTTTTCCTGCTTTTGGACAGGGCTGTAATGGATGCGGAGGTTGCGGGAATGGTACTCCTGCAGAGAAACTAATTGTCAAGACCGGCATTGAAGTCTTGAGGGATAATGGATTCAAGCAACTTGAGGGGAAGCGGATCGGGCTTCTGACCAATCCTTCAGGTGTGGACAGAAATCTTGTCTCTACAATTGATATCCTTCATAATGCTCAGAATGTTAATCTTGTAGCACTTTTCGGACCGGAACACGGTGTCCGCGGTGATATTCATGCAGGGGGCAAAGTTGAAGATAATTTAGACAGGGCTACAGGATTGCCCGTAATTTCACTTTATGGCAAAAACAGAAAACCGACAGCAGAAATGCTTAAAGGTCTTGATGCAGTGGTCTATGATATTCAGGACAATGGATGCCGTTCATTTACATTTATCAGTTCGCTTGGTCTGCTGATGCAATCTTGTGCCGAGCAGGGCATTGAAGTTATTGTGCTGGATCGTCCAAATCCGCTCGGAGGAAGGAAAATCGAGGGTAATTATGTGGAACCGGGCTATTATTCATTTGTAAGTATGTTTGAGATACCGTACATCTATGGGTTGACAGTCGGGGAGCTCGCAGTTCTGTTAAATGAAGAGGGACTTTTGAAAGGTGAAAAGGGGAATGATGCTCCCGTGAAATGCAAACTGACCGTTGTTCCTATGGAGGGGTGGAAGCGTGATATGGTTTACGGCGATACAGGACTTCCATGGGTATTGCCTTCTCCTCATATTCCTCAGGCTGAAACCTCTTATTATTATCCTGCTTCGGGCATTATGGGTGAATTCAGCAACTATATGTCGATAGGTGTTGGTTATACGCTGCCGTTCCAGATTTTTGCGGCTGAATGGATAAGTGATGCAGAGGCTTTTTCTGCAAATCTTAATGCTCTGGATCTGCCCGGTGTCAAGTTTCGTCCGATTTATTTTCGCCCTTTCTATGCGGTAGGTGCAGGCAAGGAGCTTCAGGGTGTTCAATTTTACTTTACCGACTATGCAAAAGCCGCCATTACAGAGGTTCAGTTTTATGTAATGCAGGTTGTTGGCGAGATGTATCCGGATCATACTCCTTTCGAATATTCCGATTCAGGTCGTTTCAGAATGTTTGATATGGTAACAGGGTCCTCATATATTCGAGAGAATCTTGTAAAAAGATACCGTTTTGAGGATATCAAAGAGTATTGGTATAAAGATGCAGATGCCTTCAGGACACTGTCTGAAAAGCATTATATCTATTAATCGAGTTAAATTACCGTTTTGAAGTAATTAATAGTACGGATAAGCCCCTGTTCGATGTCGACCTTTGGCTCCCATCCGCCAAGTACCTCTTTGGCAAGGGAAATATCCGGTTTTCTCTGGCGGGGATCATCCTTTGGCAGAGGTTCAAAGATGATTTGTGATGTTGATCCGGTAAGGGCTATTACCATTTTGGCAAGTTCCAGCATTGTAAATTCTCCAGGATTGCCTATGTTTACAGGACCAGTATAATCATCGGGAGTCTTATCCATCATTCTTACCATACCCTCAATAAGGTCTGTGATATATTGGAAACTGCGAGTCTGATTGCCGTCTCCGAAGATGGTGATGGGTTGGTTTTTCAAAGCCTGTATGATGAAATTTGAAATAACTCTGCCGTCATTAGGGCTCATTCTCGGTCCGTATGTGTTGAATATCCTTATGATTTTTATAGGAATATTGCTGTGTCTGTGGTAATCCATAAAAAGGGTTTCAGCACATCTCTTGCCTTCGTCATAGCAGGATCTTATGCCTACAGGATTGACATTTCCCCAATAAGATTCAATTTGCGGATGGATCAGAGGATCGCCATATACTTCTGATGTTGAGGTCTGCAGAACTTTTGCTCCCACATTTTGGGCAAGTTCGAGCATATTAATGGCTCCCATTACGGATGTTTTTATAGTCTTTACTGCATCATGTTGATAATGAATTGGGGATGCAGGGCATGCGAGGTTGTATATCTCATCCACTTCTGCGTAGTACGGCATTGTGACATCGTGTCTGACAGATTCAAAGTTGTGTTTGTCGAGCAGATGTCTGATGTTGTTTCTATTTCCGGTGAAATAGTTGTCAAGACAGATGACGTCGTTGCCTTCGTCAACCAGCCTGTCACAAAGGTGCGAGCCGATAAACCCGGCGCCTCCGGTAATCAATATTCGTTTGTTTCCCATGATTACAGGCCTCTAAGGCGTTTTTCCCATTTCCACGCCGACTTCAGAGTATCTTCCAGATTTCTGGCGGCCTTCCAGCCCAATTCGTTGTTAGCATAACTCGGGTCAGCCCAAACCGCTTCAATATCTCCGGCTCTTCGGGCTGCAAACTTATAGTTAAGTTTCAAGTTATTTGCTTTTTCAAATGTTTTGACAATTTCAAGTGTTGAAACTCCTCTGCCTGTTCCGATATTGAAAATTTCATAATCAGATTTGCTTTTTCCATCCAGCATCCTGTGTACTGCGGCAACATGGGCTTTTGCAAGATCGGTTATGTCGATATAATCTCTTATGCAAGTCCCGTCAGGTGTATTATAGTCATTTCCGAAAATACTGAGCATGGGACGGAGACCCGCCGCTGTCTGAGTGATATATGGGAGAAGATTGTTTGGAATACCTCGCGGAAGTTCGCCTATCAGGGCGGAAGGATGTGCTCCGATCGGGTTGAAATAGCGCAGGGCAATGCCTCTGAAAGCTTTGTATGCAGAAATAGAGTCTCTCAGAATATCTTCGCATATCTGTTTGGTGTTTCCGTAAGGGGACATCGCAGGATTGCGCGGGGTCTGTTCTGTTGCAGGAAGTATTTCCGGCTGTCCGTACACCGTGCATGAAGAGGAAAAAACAACGTTCTTTACATTGTGTTTGATCATCAGTTCCAGAAGTATCATTAAGGAATCGAGGTTGTTGCGGTAATAGAGGAGCGGTTTTTCGACAGATTCTCCGACAGCTTTGCTGGCCGCAAAATGAATCACTGCGTCAATTGTGTTTTCCCGGAAAACTTTTTCCATTTCAGACTTGTTGGCACAGTCAACATTATAAAAAGGAATCTCTTTGCCGGTTATCTGTTTGACACCTTCGATCATCGAGGATTCAGAGTTGGAAAAGTCATCAACAATTAATGTGTCAAAACCGGCATTGTTCAGTTCAACAACTGTATGTGAACCGATGTATCCGGCGCCACCTGTGACTAAAATTGTTTTGTTCATTGGAAATTTGCTTTGTATAATTGTGTAAAAATAGGTATTTTCGCTTAAATATCAAATATGCTTCCATAGCTCGAAATGGCTAAAAGAATTATAAAGACAGTAGGTATTATTATCACATTACTACTTGTGATATTGTCTATTATGGCTTTTGTGGCAAAATACAGAGATCCATTTGTTTCCCCTTTTTATGAGTTTGCCGCTCTTGGTCTTCCTTTTATTCTGCCAGCAGATATAGTGATGATGATAATATGGGCTGTTACTCGAAAATGGTTTGGAGCTATCACTATGTTGCTGTGTTTTCTTCTAAATTTTAGTAATGTACCTGCACATTTCCGGGTTGGAAAACATGACCCGGATAAAGAAAACGGAATCAATATTATGACATATAATCTGAAAATGTACGGAGGAAAGGCTAATTATGATAAAGCGGAAGCAATTTCAGATGTGTTGAGGAATGAGTTTGTAGATATAGCCTGTTTTCAGGAGTATGATCCGGGCCCGAATAATGAGCTTAATGCCATTTTCAAAGATGACCTGCCGTATGTGATCTCGGTTGGAGAGAGTTCTATTTTGAGCAGGTTCCCTATTCTTCATGTGGATAGCGTTGCCTTTGAAAACAGCAACAGGATCATGCTCTATGCGGATATTGACGTTAATGGGAAGATAATAAGGGTGATGAACAGCCATTTCGAGTCGACCGGAGTCGGCACATCCTCTCATAATTTAGCAGATTACGGTTACTTTTCTCTCTCATCATTTTATAACTCCTTTAAACGGTCGCTGTGTTTGAGGTCAATTCAGATAAATAAAGTCACGGAGAGAGTGAAGGAGTCTCCCTATCCTGTGATATTATGTTG
>CAZPLM010000033.1:4649-6707 GCA_964587275.1 uncultured Muribaculaceae bacterium
GTGATATGAACGATATTCCGGCCTCATATCAGTACAGGCAGGTAAGCAAAGTATTGCAGGATGGGTTTATGCAGTGCGGAAGTGGTTTTGGTTTTACTTATTATGGAGTAAAGAAACTGTTGAGGATAGATTATATTTTCTATGACAAATCTCTTAAAGGGAATGCCTTGTGGGAAATTGGAAATTTCTTTAGCGATCACAGACCGGTCATGGTGTCACTGACGTTGTAATCAGATTATTGAATGCTTTTTTCAGGCATTATTTTCGGAATGCTGAAACTGAAGGTTGAACCGACACCCTCAGTAGATTCAAACCATATCTTTCCGTGGTTTTTCTCAACAAACTGGACACAAAGAGTCAACCCTAGGCCCGAGCCCTCTTCGTTATTGAGTCCGTATGTCGTATGATTTGAGTTTGGATTGAGTATCAAATGCTTGTCCTCTTCTTTTATTCCGCACCCATGGTCTTTGACATGAACAATGACGTTATCAGTATCCTCTTCGACAGTGACTTCTATTGTTGAACCATCCTTACTGAATTTAATAGCGTTACTTATCAGATTTCTCAGCACTGTCTTGATCATTTCAATATCCATAGAGATGATCAAATCATCAGGGACAGTGACAGGAATGGAGATATGCCTTATACCGGCGATGATCTCAAGCTGTTCAGTTACACGGTTAATCAGGTCGGCAATATTAATGGTCTGGAATACTGTCTTCAAACTTCCTGACTGCCATCTCGCCCATTTCAAAAGATTGTCAAGCAGTTGGAATATCTCTTCTGCAGTCTTGTTGGACATCGAGATTATCTCGTACATATCTTCACCGATCTGTTCTTCTTTCAATTCAGTCAGAATATTAAGAGACATCTTGAGGATACCGATTGGAGATCTCAGATCATGCGCTACAAGTGAATAGAATTTATCACGTTCCATGACGAGTTTTCTCAGTTCCTCGTTCTTTTTGATAATAATCCTTTTTGCATTAACAAGAGAAAGCTGGTGATTGATCCTGGTCAGAAGTTCTTCTTTGTTGAAAGGTTTTGATATATAGTCATCGGCGCCGGATTTGAATCCCTTGATGATATCATCGACATTATTGAGTGCGGAAAGGAATAGAATCGGTATTTCGGAAAAATCGCTGTTCTCTCTTATTTCCTTTGCGACATCGTATCCGCTTATGTCAGGCATCATTATATCGAGCAGTACTATATCGGGCTTTTCACTTTTCAGTTTTTCAAGAGCTTCTTTGCCGCAGGTGGCGGAAATCACCGTATAGTTGCTCTTTTTCAACATTATCTCAAGCAGTTGGACATTGAAAACATTGTCATCAACCACCATAATTGTATAGTCGGCAGGATTAATAATTGTATTCATGATATCATCTATTCCCTTTTTGCTTTCTCCCAAATACCGCTTCCCTTATGTTTATGAAGATAGAAAAATGCCCTGAAGACATTAATATTCATAAATAGAAAATAATAGGGGATAAAGAAAGCCTTTATTTTTATGTTCCTATTCGATAACACACATCCAACAATACTGCAAAGGTAGAAAATTAATTGAAGAATGAATAAAATAAGATATAACAGTGGCAGTGTTTCTGAAAATAGCAGAAAAATATTAAGTGGTATAAGAAGAAACAGAGCAAAAGGGGTAATAGACCACCTTAAAACCCTGTGGGATTTATATTGCCAGCTTAGAGTGCCATATTTGAAAATATTCAGAAGTGGAAGCAGTCTGGAAATTGATTGCAATCCACCTGCAGCAATTCTGACCTTTCTTTTTCCCTCATTTTGCATATCGGCAGAGGCACTTTCAACGGCGTATGCCTCTTTGCAGTATGCTATCCTATATCCTTTCATTGCAATCTTCATGGAGAGCATGAAGTCATCTAGAAGGGTGTCCTCCGGCATTTTTTCAAACAGGGAGGTGCGTATCGCATATAATTCTCCCGCAGCGCCGACAGCAGAGTTAAGTCTGTAATCCCACTCTTTAAGTTTTGATTCATATTTCCAATAAATTCCCTCAGTGGCGCTTGCACTTCCTCCATCAAC
>CAZPLM010000033.1:6717-11692 GCA_964587275.1 uncultured Muribaculaceae bacterium
CTGAGGAGATTCGTTTTTCTCCCGCAACGCATCCGACATTTTCAAATGAGATAAAGGGCTTGACAAGTTCAATGATGGCGGTGCTGTTGAGCATTGTGTTGGCATCGGTAAATGCTGTCAGTGGAGTTGTGACTGACTCCATACCGTGGTTAAGCGCCGCGCTCTTTCCTTTTCTCTCTTTAGAAAAAATGACTGTCACTTCAGGATAATTGCCAAGCAATTTGACAGTGCCGTCTGTGGAGCCGTCACATACCCACAGGATTTTTAATTTTCCTGCAGGATAAATCAGTTTCCTGCAGTTTTCCATTTTTTCTGCGATGATATTCTCTTCATTAAATGCGGCTATCAGAAGTGAAATTTCAGGAAAGTCTGATTCCTGTCTCTCCGGAACGCTCTTTTTATGACTGATTTCTTTTATTTTGACGCATAAATAGAGGATCATCCCATACCCAAGATAGGTGTAAAAGACGATAAACGCCATTACCCAGAATACGATTTTAACGGCAGTCATAATGGTCGGGTTTTATTGAAGAGATTATTTCAGTTATTTTATGCATCTGACTTTTCCAGGACAAGGCTGGATCTATAGTGTCCCTGATTCGGTCAGGTGTCATTTTCAGTGAATCATAGAAAGAGATCAGCCGGTTGATATCAATTGGAGAGTCATCGGCCGCGGCTTTGATTATGTATGGCATCCCATCAAAGTCCTCATCTGTTTCCGAATAGATAAATGGAATGCCTCTTGCTGCATATTCCCTGTTTTTTAGGGTTTTAATGGCAGATATTCCACTTCGGTGCCTGGCAAGGCTTGCAATGCCCATATCGCATTTATCAAAAATAATATCAAGCTTCTCTCCGGAAAGGTTCCCATGGAAAATGACCTTTTCTGACAGGCTTTCTTTCGAAGCAAGTTTTTTCAGTTCTGCCAGGGCGGAAGGATTGCCTTCCCCGACTATATGGAATATTACAGATTTTGACGGGTTCGAGTTGTAATACTCCTGCAGTCCGGTGATGACTCTGTCGAACCCATGCCAGAAATTAATCTGGGCTATGCCTATCAGGTTAAACTCTTTTGACGTGTCATTGACAGTCTTCTTGAGTTTGATGGAGTCAAAGTCAATCCCGTTTGAAATTCTGATTGTGGGGCGGCCAAATATAGTCTCTTCATTGGTATAAGTGACGATGTAGTCAAAATATGAGAAAAATGAGTGCCTGTATATTTTGTCGAAAAAATGGGAAATCTTATCTCTTTTTCTGGCATTTTTGAACTCGCTGTCGTATGGGTAGGTAGGAATCTCAATGACAAGTCTGATCCCTGCCTTATGGAGCTTGCAGGCCAGATTAACGGTTGCCGGATTTGCATTGAAATTGTGTCTTAAATAGGCAAATTCAATATTGTTATCGATGGCGTATTTTACAATATCTGAAAATGAAATGCTTCGTCTGATGGTGGCTCTTATTCCTGTGCCGAATGTGGATATTGTCTCCTCTCCGACAGCCCTTTTTTGAGTACCGTTTTCATCAATAACGACACGGCACAGTCGGATGTCATTCCCGCAACTGTTGATTGCTTTGCATTGGGACAATATTTTCTTACTGACTCCGTTTGACGGATACAGTTCGTGAAAAATGATGAAAATCCCCTTCATCTATGACTCCTTTTTTGTAACTTTTTTAAAGAGCCTGCGAATGTCGTATGCTCCGGTCAGTTGAATATATGCAATAAAAATTATTAGAGATATTGAACATTTTATGATTAGCGAAATGAGTCTTCCGATATTGTCCGCAAGAAGATAATCAGTTGCCATAAGAGAGGCGCAGAGTATTACGGACATTATTACAGGGGAGATAAATGTTTTCCAGAATGGAGCCCAGGATACTTTCAGGGTGATCCCATATAGCATTCCGTAGCAGATCAAGAAGTTAAAAATAAAAGATATGGTAATGCCCCAGGCTACCGCCTCTATTGTGCCGAAGCAGAATATGCCGGTGCAGATGGCTCCGATATTCATAGCAGTCGATATGACTCCGCACCAGAACATGGTTTTTGTTGCATTTGCTGCCTGGAAGATTGATCCTGATGTTGACATTATTATCTGGGCCCATACAGATATTGTGAGAATTCGGAAAACAGGTACCGATGGTATCCAATGCTCGCCGAATACTATCAGGATAAGCTCGCTTGATGTAAACCATAATAAGACGGAGAGTGGAAATCCTATAAAAGCGAGAGGTTTGATGACTTTCAGGTAATTATCGGCAATCTGCCTTGTATCGTTTTGATACTCTGAGAATATCGGGTGCATTACCGGCGTCACGACATTTGTGATGTACTGGAGTGGCAGCATCATAAACCTGTAGGATTTTTCGTAAAAACCAAGCTGGCCTTTACTTATATATTTACCTATCAGTAGTTTATCGAGATTTCTTGAAAAGTAGTTGATTATGTTGAATCCAAGTTGGTAAGCCGAATAGGAAAAAATCTTTTTCAGAGAGGAAATGCCCGTGTTGAGCCGTATTTTCAATCTATTCTGCGAATAATTGATGAAAAACAGGATAATACTGGACAATATCGGATTAACCAGCAGGGCGTACAGTCCGGCCCCGTATAACGCTGCAAGGACAGCTATAATTCCGCAGATAATCTGGACTGAGAGTGTCCTGATTGCTATGAACTTAAACCTTTTTGCCTTGAGCAGGAGGGCATTTGGAACAATATTGATCGAGGCAAATAACAGGTTTATGGAGAGCAACTTGCAAATAACAATCAGTTCATCTGTTTCATAAAATGATGAGATCAGCTCTGATGAAAAGAAGAAAAGTAAAGAAAGAACTATGCCGGACCAGGTAGTAAAGGTGAAGATATTGTTCAGGTCCTCATCGGCCAGATCCTTTTTTTGAACAATCGCGGGAGCTATGCCAAGATCACTGAAAATGCTGAAAAAGGCAATAATGACTGTAGCTATTGCGACAATACCGAAATCATCTTCTGTCAGCAGACGGGCAAGTATGGCTGCTATTCCGAGCTGAATAATAACGCCGGAATATTTGGCTACCGCTGTGTAGAATACTCCTGAAACCATCTCTTTTTTGAAAGAAGCCATCTCAGTCCCTCCGTTTTAATGCCTTTTTGAGCAGCAATTTAATCAAATTTTTCGGTTTAACCGAAAATGGAAATTCGAATATTGCAATGTTGAAGGCCTTCACTCTCTCGTTTAACGGCAAAAACGCCGCATTCGGGATGAAACCGTTCAGCGTATATCGGTTGAATGCTTTTGCCGCATCCCTTGTCCGTTTATCCCTGTCAGAGGCGAATCTCTTTACCTTCCGGACAACAGTGAGATATCCATTCAGATTTTTGGA
Source organism: uncultured Muribaculaceae bacterium (assembly GCA_964587275.1). GTDB lineage: Bacteria > Bacteroidota > Bacteroidia > Bacteroidales > UBA932 > CAZPLM01. The sequence continues at coordinate 10,081 of CAZPLM010000033.1, forward strand.
AGTGAATGGGGAGGTCATAATGGAATCGGGTCGCAGTCTCCGTTTAAAAAAGACTCTGTCAATTTTCCCGACTCTGCCGGCCAGTAAATAGAGTTGAGCCATAAAGAGTTCGTCTTCGTGAATAATGCCCGGACAGAATCTGATGGCTGTATTATTTAAAAAGCTGTGATTAATTAAGTGAAGGCAAATCGAACATCTGTATTTATTGAGGCTTATCAGAAACTCAAGAAGATCTCTTCCGTCATATATCTTATCTTCGAGTGAACTTACTCTGCGGTAATCAAACCATGGATATTTCAGATATTCTTCATTTCCAAAGGATATGCCGTCAAAGAGGAGCAAATCAAGTTCGTCCTTTTCGCATTTTTCAAAGCATTTCTCCAGGGCATCAGTCTCCAGCAGGTCATCACTGTCCATAAAGTAGAGATATTTGCCCGTTGCGCTCTCGATTCCTGCATTTCTTGCAACGGACTGTCCTGAATTTTCCTCCTGAATGATTTTTATTCTGTCGTCTGACAATGAGATTTTTTTCAATATTTCATAACTGCCGTCTGTTGAACCGTCATCAATAGTGATGATTTCAATCTCCTTCAATGTCTGGGACGTAATAGAACAGATAGTCTCATCTAAAAAGGCGGCTGTATTGTAAACAGGAATTATTACACTGACTTTAGGATTGCTCATTATTGCTGTTTTTCCCAACTGTTTGTCGCCTCATTGTACTTTTTTATGATTTTGGCCGGATTGCCGGCGACAACGCAAAATGAAGGGACATTCTTTGTAACAGCGCTTCCGGCGGCCACAACAGAGTGTTCTCCGATAGAAACGCCTGCGACAATTACAGAATTTGCACCGATAAATGTCTCTTTTCCGATGGTTACTTTCAAGGTGTTCAACGGCTGTTTTTTTACCTCTTCACTTACATTTTGATAGCCATGGTTAAAACCTGCAATAAAAACATGCTGTCCGATAGTGGAACCGTCCATTATTTCGACTGGTCCGATAACAACAGATCCGATGCCTACAATCACCCTCTCTCCGATTACGATATCTCCTGCACCATTGTTGATTACCGTGAAATCCTCAATGATACTGTCATTCCCCACATCGAATTTGTGCCACGGGAAAACGTCGATGCGTGATCGCCTTCTTTTAATCGTGGCGCCTTTGCCTTTGTGATGATAGAAAGGATTAACCAGCCATCTGATCCACAATCTTGGTCTCGGATGGCGTTTTGAGGATATCAAATTGATAGCAATGGCCTTTAATTTAGGTTTTGAGGCTAAATATTGTTTCATCAGAACCAACTTTTATTACAAAGATATAATTTTTTATTACCTTTGAAACAATAATGTGTAATCAAGTGTGTCGGAATAACGAACAATGAAAAAGAAAATCTTGATAATTGATGATAAGGAAGCTATTGCCAAGGTGCTTTCAATTTATCTGGCATCAGAGTTCGAATGCATACATTTCGATAATCCGTTGAAAGCTTTGAAGTGGCTTCAGGAGAATAATATCCCTGACTTGATAATTCTTGATATAAGAATGCCGGTCATGAGAGGCGATGAATTTTTAGTATATATCAAGAACAATGACCTTTACAAAAACA
>CAZPLM010000033.1:11702-13451 GCA_964587275.1 uncultured Muribaculaceae bacterium
TTCGTCTGCTGTCGGAGGGGGCAGAAGACTTTATTGTTAAACCGTTTAACCCCATTGAGTTAAAGATCAGAATTAAAAAAATACTTGGTTGAAATATTTTTTTATATACATCGGTGTAAGGAAGTATTGGATAAAGAAGTTTTCTGAAATAGCAGACGGATGTACGATGGTGGAATTGAATGATGCGATTGATATTGACACCGTTTCTATTCCACAGAGGAGGAGAGTTGTGATTTTGTTTGAGAAGACCAAGGATCCGGAGGAGGATAAATTGTCCATTGATTTCTTAAGGACTAAGTTGGCTGCATATAAAATTTTGGTTTCAGACAGGGTAATAAATATCCCTGAAAAAAAAGAATATTTCAGCGTAGGAATAAACAACATCGTTGTCACAAATGTTGATAAGGAGGAGTTCTGGAGGATGATATATGCAATACCTGATGAGCTGTTCTCCAGGGATATCAGTGAGGTTGACGAGACGATGCATTATTTCAAGATTCCATTTTGGAAACGTTTCCTTGACATTATTATTTCTTCTTTTGCAATAATTCTGCTTTCTCCTCTAATGTTGGTTATCACAATTGCAATAAGGCTTGAAAGTAAGGGCCCTGTGATATATAAATCAAAACGTGCAGGTTGCAATTGGAAGACATTTGATTTTTTAAAGTTCAGATCAATGTATGTTGATGCTGACAAGAGATTGAAGGATTATAAGAACCTTGACCAGTATGCCTTGGGGAATAGTGAAGATGCAACTGAAAAGAAGGAGAATGTTGAATCGAGGGAAAAAGAATTTGAAACTTCGCAGGGAAACGTCTTTTTAGTATCGGATGAGGGGGTGACAAGTGAAAAGGAATATCTGGAAGAACATAACAAAGAGCAGAAAAAAGCTTTTGTTAAGATAGAAAATGATCCGCGAATTACAAAAGTTGGCGGGTTTATAAGGAAATACAGTCTGGATGAATTGCCGCAACTTTTCAATATCTTCAAGGGAGATATGTCAGTTGTTGGCAACAGGCCGTTGCCTCTGTATGAAGCCGAGAAACTTACAGGGGATAAAGATATCGTTCGGTTTATGTGTCCTGCCGGTCTGACAGGTTTGTGGCAGGTGGAAAAAAGAGGGGATTCCGGAGCGATGTCTCCGGAAGAGAGAAAAGAGCTTGATATTAAATATGCGCAGAATATGTCTTTCTGGCTTGATTTGAAGATTTTGTTCAAGACATTCAGGGCATTTGTGCAAAAAGAAAATGTTTGATCAGGCTGTATGAATATGAATAACTGTAATTTATAAAATATGAAAAAACTGAAATTATTGCTTCCGGTACTTTTATCTGTGTTTGTGCCACTTTCGGTATATGCACAGACTGATGTTACGGCAGTAGCTTACAATGAGCCGGCGAAGGATACTGTAGGAATGGCTGGACTGTCATCGTTAGATCTCCTTTCCATAGACCTTTTGTCTTTAGAATTGCCACCTATCGACGTGCTTGTTGAAAATGCCAGAAAGGGGCCTGTTACAAAGGTTTTTGAAGCACAGCTTGAAAGAGAAAAGAGAGAACTTAAAAATGTCAGGAGAACGTGGATGCAGAATGTCAAAGGATTTGCTTCATACCAGTATGGTTCGCTCAGCAACCTGTCATACATCTACAGTCCTGATGTCGGTACATATATCGGAGAGCATAAGAATCTTTATACGGTAGGGGCGTCTGTCACTATTCCTCTCGATGAGATTCTGAATAAGAATAACAA
>CAZPLM010000034.1:0-13442 GCA_964587275.1 uncultured Muribaculaceae bacterium
TTCACGAAATTTTTCTTTATAGGCATCAAACTTTTCTTTTTGCAATTCACCTTCTTCGCGCATGTCCTCATTGTTAAGCATGATAAAGAGCGCATTACCATATTTGAAGTGATAACAAACGCCCTCCTCTCCCTCATATCCATTATGGGGGTAATAATTTGCATCTCTGAAAAACTCATTGGTAAGGCGATATTTACGTGTCATATTATCGTGATTCCCGTTTACTCCAGCCCAAAAGTATCTCTCAAAATACTGCTCTTCATACATTCTCTTCCAAAAGGAGTAACTGCCGCCCCATGCGCAAACATCTCCCAAATGTAATATCCAGTCTATATCGGGATCAAATGCAATCACTGTATCTATCATTTCCATGGCGACTTCAAGTCTTGCCGGAATTGGTGTATATGAATGAAAATCAGCTATAATACATGCGCTCCACTTTTTAGCCCCTGAGGTTTTGAAATAATGAATGTTACTGATAGAATCTCCGCTATATATTCTATACATATATTCGGTATTAGACTTAAGTCCTGTTAATGAAGCTTCACATTTAATGAATTTTACATTTTCATAAAAGTTTTCATTTTCAGCAGTTTTAGAATACACTGAATCATAAGTTGTACAAAAAAGTTCTTTTGGTTTTGTTTGAATCTGATGTTTCCAATCACGATCGCTCTTTTTTGTGAAATAAAGACAGCTGCCTTTATCTTTTGCTCCCCAACTTATATTCACCTGACTCTCAGTATTTTCTCCAGGACAGGTAACTATGCTGAATATTTTATCCTGTGAAACAGCCGGCAGCGAGGCAAACAGAAAGACAATTGCAATAAAAGTCATTTTAATCGGTGAAACCTTGATAATGCGTTTATTTGTCATAATAGAAGTGAAGGGGTTAGTATTCGATATTTTAAATGATCAAATATACAATTTTGAAAGCAATTCACAACCCGTGTGACAGTCAAGTATCTGATATAAATAGCGTTGAATATATTATGACCAGGGAAAATCAACAGGTCATATATATATAAATCAACTCACAGAGTGCAACTTAGTAATCACAGCATCTATGTCGTCCTAAAAACAATTGGAAACTGGAGATCTGGGGACTGCGGGAGTTATCTCCTGCCGGACCTGCATGGGCTTGGCTTAGGCCCATTGCGGTATGCCAAGGATAACTCAGTGGAGTTTGAGATATCATAATATGAATTGCAGTCAAATGCGCTCGCGCGTTTTTTGTAATAAGTTAATAATGAGCATATTACTGTAATTTTAGTCGCCAATCTGTTGCATAAAATTTCACTATTTCGCTATAAGTTAGGACTTTAATAAAAACGCGCGTTGCACGGGTAATGACGGGAGGCAAAAGCCCCCTTCGAAAATCAAATTTGCAGATATGTGGCTCACAGGCCGTATTATGCACATTTCATTTGGACTACCACCCGTAGGATTACTCTATGGCCATCGTCAAAAAACCAAATGTGCGAAAAACGCCATCTCAGGCTGCTTCGTGCATATTTAAATTAAGCCGCACCTCATAGAGATCTCTCAATTGCCATAGTCGAATTTAAATGTGCGGGAATCGCGTTCACAGGCCATCCGGCGCACATTTAATTTGGGTAACCACACTCGCTGTTTATTCTACAGCAAAAGAAATGCGAGTTAAATGCATCGGTCGAAATAATTAATTAATTTTGCATCAAAATAACCGTCAATCAAATTAATGCTATGATAATTGACACGCTGGAAAACTTACAGAAATATATTCCACTGAATATCAGGTTTAAGGAAGTGGTTGATTTTTTTAAATCTCACAATTTGAAGGATATGGAGGAAGGAAAATTCTCAATCGACAAGGATGATATCTTTGTCAGTGTCCAGGTAAAACAGGGAAAAACCGAAAATGAAGCCGTATTGGAATATCATAGGAAAATGATTGATATTCAAGTACCGATCACCGGCCCTGAGACCTACGGCTATGTTCCTGTTTCAAAACTCCCTGATGCAGAATTTAATGTTCAGAAAGATATAGCATTGTTACCGGATGCAAAATCAGAATCATTTGTTACCTGTCAACCTGGAGAGTTTGTAATATTCTTTCCTGAAGATGGCCATGCTCCATGCATTTCCCCAGAAAAAGCTCTAAAAAAGGCTGTTTTCAAAGTATCAATATTTAATTAACAATACATCAAACCAAATAAGATCCAAGTCACGATGTTCAGAAAAATCATAAATGCATGTGTGAAAATGGTTCAGCGCTATCTGCCTGAACCGTTTATTTTTGCGGCGGTATTGACACTGATTGCAATAATCATAGCGATACCTGTATGTCATCAGACACCTATGGAGGTGGTTGAGCATTGGGGAAACGGTGTTTGGTCATTATTGGCGTTTGCCATGCAAATGGCTTTGGTCTTGGTTTGCGGAGCAACTTTAGCTGCAGCTCCTCCTGTAAAGAGATTGATAGGAACACTGGCTGCAGTTCCAAAGACACCGGCTTCCGCCATTGCACTTGTTACATTAATAGCGGCTTTAGCCTGCTGGATAAACTGGGGCTTCGGTTTGATAATAGGGGTTATTTTTGCAAAAGAAGTGGCAAAAAAGGTTAAAGGCGTTGACTACAGGCTTTTAATTGCATCCGCATATAGTGGTTTTGTGGTTTGGCACGCTGGTCTTTCGGCCTCTATTCCATTGATAATGGCTACTCCGGGATCTGGCCTGAAAGAAATAACCAGAGGAGTTCTGTCCAATCCAGTTCCACTTTCGTCAACTGTATTCAGTTATCAAAATCTTCTGATGGTGGCAATGTGCATCATTTCACTCGTTGTTGTCAATACTCTGATGCATCCGAAAAAGGATGTCATTACCATCTCTCCAGCCCTTTTGGTTGATGAAGATCCGGCAGAGTCCGTAATAATTGACACGCCTGCAGAAAAAATGGAAAACAGTCACGTACTCAGTGGGATTATTGCATTACTTGGATTCTCATATCTTGCTATTTCACTGTTTGTTAATGGTAAATCACTTGATCTGAATATGGTGATAATGTTGTTTCTTTTTACCGGTATTATCCTCCACAAGACGCCACATGCTTATGTCAAGGCATTTACAAAGGCTTCGACTGGGGCTGCAGGAATCCTGTTGCAATTCCCGTTTTATGCCGGTATTATGGGAATAATTATGGGAGTCGGTCATTCAGGAATCTGTCTGGGAACAGTAGTAAGTGATGCCTGTATTTCAATTTCAACTGCAAAAACCTATCCTTTACTGACATTTCTCTGTGCTGCAGTACTTAACCTGTTTGTGCCTTCCGGTGGCGGCCATTGGGCAATTCAGGCTCCAATAATGTTTACTGCCGGTGCAAATCTTGGTGTCGATCCCGGCCTTACGGGAATGGCTATTGCGTGGGGTGACGCCTGGACCAATTTGATTCAGCCATTCTGGGCAATTCCTGCACTTGCAATTGCAAAAATGAATGCAAAAGATATTATGGGCTTCTGTCTGATAGATCTGGTAGTAACGGGGATAATCCTTATTTCGGGTCTTTTGCTCTGGGCTTAAATTTTATTTTGTAAGAACGGCTTTGGTAAATTTAGCGGCCGAAATGGCGACATCAAACTCTATTGAGAGCACTATAAAATCTGTCCCCTTTCCATTTTTCAACATATCCCTGTAATTCATTTTCATTGGATACCAGCGAGTACCAATCTTTTTCAAATTGCCGAGAATCGTCTTTTTGAGAAGCTGTCCGCTTTTAGCATAAAGTTCTTCGGCAAGAGGAACGTAATGTTCCTTATCGATCCAGATTTTTCTTGTTTTATATGCGACATTATCGGCTTTTGCTGTCAGAAGAAGAACCCAGCAAAGTCGCCCGTCCTGGAGTTCCTCCCCTATCAGTTCGGAATTATATGTATCATTTAATTTATCTCTTTCCATAAGGTCTTCGTATGATAAATCCGAACCCATAACCGACTGCCTAAGCATATGTCCCGAGATCTGTGTTGTTCTGTCGGTTGATGGCGAGTAGATCCATATCATATCATTTATTTTGAGCATTTTTGTCCCTTTTTCTCTCTCAGGAGAAAGATATTCGACAAAAGATCCGGAGCCGTTTTTCAGATATCCGTTAATTTCCATTTCCCGCTCATTCCTTGAAGAATTGACAACCATCTTCGCTTTCATTACAACTGTATTAGCAGTCATATTGGCATCAAGTCGTTTAATAATTGTTTCGGCAGTAACCCCGTCAGACGCCCAAATAGTTGCAGAAGGAAAAAGTAACTGCAATCCTAAAATAACCACTGATAATTTTAATATTTTCATTTTACAACTCCATTTCTTTCATTAATCGCGATGTTTGTCGTTTATATATGCCCAACCCTGATAACATTGTGCCAATACACATCGCCAACACCCCTGGTAAATATCCGATATAAAGCAGATTAGTTGAGAATTTTGCTCTTAAAACTGTTGGAACGTTTATAGATGTTTCTTTAACAATCATTGAAATATCAATTCCTTTTACACTAAGCAAATATACTGACGCAATTCCTATTATTGTTCCGAAAAAAGAACCTGCCACCCCTACAATAACCGCCTCAATCAGTTGTGAAATGTAAATATGTCCCTTGGTCTCTCCCAATGCAAGCCTTATTCCGAATTCATGATATCTCCGAAGGCCTGCTATAAGTCCTGTATTCCACAATACAATTGACATTACAAGCAGAAATAGAAAGACAAAAAATGCAGCAACTGAATTTACATAATCAATATATTCGCCATATAGATTTTGTCTACGAAGAGGGATCATAACCGGAAAAAACACATCATCAGATGAGGCATATCCATTATTAAAATCATCTGCAATTTTTATGGCTTCTTTATCAATATATCCCCCTTTCTTTCTGAACCCGAGAATCTCCCCGGAGGCATCTTCCATATCCATCAATAATTTTACTGCGCTGATGTCCATCAACATCATCCCCTTATCAAATTTAGGAACACCGAAACGGCAGGTCCCTGCAAGCTTATAGAGAGCAAATGTCAGGCTTCCATTCATTGTTGTTCCCATATAACTAATAGTATCACCTATTTCAAGTCCCATTTTACTGCTTAACAATTCACTTAGAATTACCTCATCGGGCTTGGATGGCAGATACCCCCTGACAAGTGATGAGGGAATATTAAGACGTTCTGTTTCAGAATGATCAGGGCCGAGCATATCAAATCCCAACACGCCAACATTTCCTTGAGAGATATGTGTTCCGTCATTATCATAATAATCAATAATTCCCGGTGTCAATATCCTCTCTTTCCATGAATAATTCGGATAATCTCTGTCAAGTTTTGATATTAATTCACCGGTTCCTATAATTGCCAGATCATTCGGAATTTGTGAACTGTTCGCTGCGTATGCGCGGGTCATCACCTTTAAATGTCCGGCTTTAATATTAGCTGTCAACTCAATACGATCGTCCATCATTCCGTTATTGTACCCCGTCATTGTAATAGTTAAAGCAACCCCGATGGTTACTATCATAACAGGAATAAGACACCTGTTCCGATCTCTAAAGAATGACTTGATAATAAACCGTATCATAATGCTTTGCCTTTTAATGCCTGGACAGGGTTCATTCCTGCTATTTTTCCAACCGGAACTACACTGACAAGCGTGGAGAAAATAATCATTAATAATGAGGTTGATAAAATCAGTCCGAAGCTAAATTCAGGGTATATAACATTGGGCAGCATCACACCAAGATTTTCTGTCTCAAGTGGAATAGTAAAACCAATATTTGCAGTATGAAGAAATATCGGCATTCCCGCCACTAATGTTAGAATAACAGCAAAAAACGAATACATAAATCCTTCCAGAGTAAACATCAATTGTACCTTTTGCCGGGTCATTCCCAATGCGATATAAGTTCCTATCTCTTTTTGACGACGGTATACTGACAGCAATTGCGTATCAAAAATAGCCAGCAGTCCGACAAGAAAAAATAGAAGGAACAGGACAGAAGATCCGATTCTTGCGGTTTTTACCATAATATCAAATGGTTTGAGAAGAAACTCCGGCGATTTGAATATCCATTCAGAATCGCCTGAAACAGATTTATCATAGCCAGGATCAATCACATAATAAGATACCTCATTTTCCATAGAGCATAACTTCTGCAGTTGAGACAGATCCATCCAAATCTGACCGGCATCTATACTGAGCATATAAGTATTGAATATCTGTGCCACATAAACATTTACAGCATCATACATTCCATTGACATCACGCCATCGCATAACGAGTTCATCCCCTTCTTTTACCTGTAAATCACCTGCCATCCTTTTTCCAATAACAACTGGGATCATATTAACAGTTGAATCAGGGCACAATTTTGATGTCGGAAGAGAAAGACCTTTCTGATTCCATGGAATCCCGTTGACCCTTCCCGAAAAAAGCCTTCCTTGAGGATACAAAGTCACCGGGCGTATAAGTATTGGTGTAAGACCTTGCGTCTTATCCTCAGGAAGATGACCGTATGCATCGTTATATGTAAATGAGTCAAGAAGATCCAAGTCTTTATGCCATAACTGACCATTCCCGTAACTCCAACTGACTGCATCCCGTTTTGCCTGATTATTCCAGCCATCCATTAATCCGTTGAAAAAAATCATCAGGAAAAGCACTAATGCCAGAGCAATGATATTGAGCCATGTCCTGACGCCGGCACCTGTCAGGTTCCTTATTGCAAGTTTAAATGCCTGAATCATACTTTCCATCAGTTAAATGAATAAGTCTGTCGAGGTATTGCATCACTTTTTCATCATGTGTTGCAAAAAGAAAAGTAGTCCCCAACTCATGATTCAGTTCTTTCATTGTCTTTATAATAGAATGAGCATTTTTGGAATCAAGGTTTGCTGTAGGTTCATCAGCTAAAACAAGCTCGGGCCTTTTAACCATCGCACGAGCGATTGCAACTCTCTGACATTCCCCACCGGAGAGTTTTGCAGGACGTTTGTCTTTCATTGATGCGATGCCAAGCCACTCTAAAGCCTTCATAACTAAAGTATGCCTTTCTGAAGAATGTACACCCTGGAGGATGAGGGCGAACTCGACATTTTCATAAACAGTATAGACAGGAAGCAGATTATATCCCTGAAAAATAAAACCGATATGATAGTTTCTCAATTCCGCACTCTCTTTATGAGTGAGGCCACTTATTGACTTTCCTAAGGTAATCACCTCTCCTTCAGTGGGTATATCAAGTGATCCGATAATATTAAGCAGTGTTGTTTTTCCGGAGCCGCTTGGCCCTGCAATACCTGAAAACTCACCTGCCTTAAAGGATAAATTGATATTGTCAAGAGCAGTAAATTCGCCATCCCCTATCTTGAATCTCTTGGTAAGATGATTAATAGTAATAATCTCATTCATAGATAAATATTTAATGATTGTAAACCAACATTATCTGAATTCCCATCCCTTTGCCTATGAAGTAATATGATCTTTCAAGAAATGAAATATCAATATTCGGAGTATAATAAAGATTGGTATACAGAGAGAGTTGTTTGAAAGAGTGTTTATATGACAGGAAACCAAAAATTTTCCCTGATTCCCATGCATAAAGTGTCATCAACGACAAGTTGTCGAAAAGAGAGACAGGATAGGAAACGCGGGCGGCAGTAATGTTTTTAAGGTTTTTCAATGCATAGGCGTTCTCATCGTATGAATAGAAAAGATGTTCCATTGATGCATTTAATCCATTTCCTGTCGCAAATGTATAATCTACTCCAATATTCAATGCCTCCTGATGTTGCAGATAAAACAACGGTCTGTGAAGATATGTATATGTGGCTTCAAACCAAACTCCAACAGTAATATCCCATTTGGCGTCCAGACCTATCTTATCTTCCTGGACAGGATCTATCGACAAATCGGTTTCTCCGGTTAAACTCTCGGCGAATTTTTTAGCATCTGCCCATCTGTGATTATATGAAATTGCAATTTCGCCACTTGGAATGGGAGTTTGAAGGCGTCCTCCGAATTCAGGCAGATATTTATCAGAATTAAGAATATCGATGCCGCGATAATCATCATTCAAACTGAGACACCAGAGCCACAGATTAGTATTGTCAAGCCAGTAATATTTACCCAAAATAGCCCACACCCCGTTTGTAATATTTAACGGATCTCTCGGGTCATTTGAATTGAACCATTGCAGGGGTCTTAAAATAGAAGCACTTCCGAAATCAATCTTCTGAAGCCCTGCTCTAAGTTCTAATTTTTCAGTCCTGTATCTAACCCATGCACGATAGGGCGATATTTTCCCATAATGCAAAAATTGATTATTATCCTGATAGCCGACATATCCATATAAATCCACAGAAAACTGGCAGTCGACAGAAGCATTACCATTATTGAAAAGACGAATATCCAACTCAGGAATATACCTGCCGCCCAAAATTGTATAATTATCGTAATCAGGCGCGTATAAGCCATAGGAAGACAACTGCCCTCCAAACTCTATAAATTTGTCATTATTATCCTGAGCTGATAATGTGTGCATACATGTCAGGCAGGCAATAAGAATCGACGATACCAAATGAAAAGAGTGTGATCTACTCATCATATATTCAAGTTCAGAGAATAAAAATACTTAGAAAATGCTTACTAAGCAAGTTCAATAATAAATAATATTGTCAACTAGTAAAATTTGTATTTTTGTAAAAATAGTAATAGTTATGAAATATTATTTATCCATTATTTTAACATTGATTCTTTTTTCTGGTTGCACCACACATAATCAATATTCCGATCCTCAGTTATGGTACAATGGCAGAAACAGTTCTGGGGATAAGGCGTATGACATTTTCTATCTTTTACCAAGTTGTGTATGGGACAGGACAGACGCCAATGGAGATACTCTCCATTATGCAGATCCGTTACTGAGCAGTGACAGAGAAGCTATGCTGCCCTCTTTCGAACTTGCAGAACAAATATTCGGCAAGGATGCAAATTTCTATTCACCGTATTACAGCCAGATCACACTTGAGTCATGGAAAACAGACTCATTAGTAAGTTCCAGATTTCCACGATCAATGGAAGATATTCAAAGTGCATTTGAATACTATTTCAAGAATATTAACAACGGACGTCCGTTTGTGCTTGCCGGCTTCAGCCAGGGTGCCAAATGTGTTGTCGAACTTCTAAAGACAATGTCTGATAAAGAATATGGTAAGCTAATTGCCGCCTATGTGGTTGGATACAGAGTCAACGCCTCTGACACAATGAATTACAGACAAATAAAACCTGCTAAGAATGAGACAGATAATGGAGTTACAATATGCTACAATTCAGTTAACACTCCTGAGGCAATCAGTCCTCTTCTCTCGCCATCCGCATTATGCATCAATCCTGTAAATTGGACAACATCAACCATGGAAGGAGCACTGAATGACTCTGTCACAGTCAAAATTGACAGTATATACAATGTTTTAATTGTAGATGGCTTTGACGAAAATCAGTATTTTTTGCCGGTTTTGGAATATATGTTCAAAAAGGGAAATTACCATCTTCAGGAACTCTATTTTTATCGGGACTATCTATCAGGGAATGTTTTGAAGCGTTATGATAGTTATATGCTCAAAAATAACAGATAACACTATTTTACCCAGAATTCGTCAACAAAAATAAACGCTTTGCCGCCTGCACCGAGGTGCCAGGCAGGAAGTTCTCCGTAATTTTCAGCCTTGACCTTCACATAACGACCATACGTTAAGTCAGAAGAATTCGGTTCAGATGTGAAAATGAAGTCGTGCGTCAGGAGTGTATAATCATCCTCTTTTATCGAATCATTTTTCAACTCAGCAATTAAAGTATAATTGATATTGTCTGATGATACATAATAATCGACCTTTACAGGCATAAGAATCCACGACCTCAGATCTTGACAGAACCCGCAGCCGACTGTTGAAATTGACTTCTCTTCTCCCAGGTCAATTATTGCTTCAAAATCCTGATCCTGATATCCCTGCCATCCGCCTGTACGCCAATTGACACTGCCGCGCACACCATCAATCAACCCTTCATCACCTCCGGCAGTGTATTGAGGATTGTAATTTGACACGATCTCAATTGAATAATCATTGGTAATCTTATGGAATGAAGCTTTTGATGTAAAACTGCGCCCACCTGACCTGTTTTCTGAATATGCCTCAAACTCCATACTGTCATAAATCATAACAGGTCCTTCATAAGGGATGAACTGATTGTCAGATACAGTATTGACATCACCCGCTCTATACATTATCATGTCATTTATATCATCAAATCCTGCAATAGATACCTCAAGCGAATCCGGGAATATATTATTATTTGCCACAAACCATGGATTGGATACAAAACCGTAATCCTGAGATAATTTTGAATGCGGCCTCTCATCAAGCGATACTCCGAAATTAAGATTTGGAGTATCTCTCATCTTAAATGTCAATGTTTTTCCATCCAATATATCTTTGTAGTTGATATATGATTTTAAATATAGTTTTCCGTTCAGCGAAGCTGAATCTATGAATTTAGAACCTGAGCCGGAATCAGTACAAATGCGGAAAACATTGCCATTTTCGAGCCTTATCTTTATATCATTGAATAATGGTGAGCCGAAAACAAACTCTTCAGATCCCGGACAGACAGGATAAATACCTGCAGCGCTCAATACATACCAGGCAGACATTTGACCGCAATCCTCATTTCCACACAGACCGTCCGGCGAATCGGAATAGAGTTCATCCATTATCTTACGCACAATTTTTTGAGTTTTCCAGGGCTTTCCGGCATAGGCATAAAGGTATGAAATATGATGGCTCGGTTCATTTCCATGGGCATATTGACCGATCTGACCTGTTATATCTGATTGAGTACGTCCGACTGTCTTTTCAGGAGCGCTAAAAAGAGAGTCAAGTTTTGAAATATAAGAATCATCTCCTCCGAGCAACATTATATGTGTTTCAATGTCTTGTGGAACAAGAAAACTGTATTGCCATGAATTGGCCTCAGTAAAGTGGTTGTTTACCTCACGTGGTTCAAAAGGAGTAAGCCACATTCCATCAAGTCTTGGTCTCATAAAGCCGGTTTGAGGATCAAATACATTTAAATAATAATGTGCTGAACGGATGTATTTATTGTATATGAAATCATTCCCGGTTTTCAAGGCGACTTGAGCTATACACCAGTCATCGTATGCATATTCCAATGTTTTTGAGACGGATTCATGTTCCATGTCTGCAAGTACGACTCCATTTTCATGAAACACATCTATTCCATACTCTTTTTTCAATGAAGAAGCTATCATTGCTTCCAGTGCTCTGTTATAGTCAAAAACAATCCCTTTTGCTGCAGCATCGGCAATTACCGAAACGGAATTATAGCCAATCATGCAATTTGTCTCATTGCGAGCCAGTTCCCATACAGGCAATTTTCCACATTCATCATAAATTGAAAGGAATGAATTGATAAAATCAAGTGTTCTTTCTCTCTCAATCAAAGCCAAAAGAGGATGAAGTGATCTGAATGTATCCCAAAGCGAGAAAACGGAATATTGTTCTCTGTCGCTTCTATGCACATTACGGTCCATTCCCCTGTACTCGCCATTTATATCTGAATATAAATTTGGATGAACTGCGGTATGATATAATGCCGTGTAAAACGTTGTAAGTTTCTTTAATTCAAGGCTGTCAATTATATTTAATGATGCAGAGCCTATCTCTATTTTGCCTAAATAATCATTCCAGAGAGAAATACACTTCTGTTTAAGCAGATCAAAGTCCCAGTCATCATAATCAAGTTCGGAGTATAAATTCAATTTAGCATTTTCGGTTGAAACGGAAGATGCTCCTACTTTTATCACTACTCCATTTTTACAATTTTTCCTTTTTTCACCCTTAAATGTGAATATTGCTTTATCTCCATCAATTCTGCCGTCAATAAAATTGCCTGAAAATTCTATATAGAAATAAAAACTCTGATCCTCAGCCCAGCAGGTCGAACGCCTCAGCCCCTTTACAATTGACCTCCCGTCACTTTCCAGGGTGTATTCAAGCAGTTTGTCTCTATGGTCCAAATCAATTATTATCTGAGGATCTACACCATCGGGAAATGTATATCTGTGCATGGCTGCTCTTCTTCCGGTCGTCAATTCAGCATTGATCTGGCCGTTATCGAGAGTGACGCTGTAATAACCGGCAGAAGAATGTTCGTTTTTATGACTGAATGTTGATGAATATCGATCACGGGAGATGACTGTATTAGAATAGCCAATGACAGGCATTATCAAAAGATCGCCATAGTCGAGACAGCCTGTCCCGCTTAAGTGTGTATGAGTGAAGCCTATGATTACCGAGTCTGAATAGTGATAACCGGAGCAGCCATCCCATGTATCAAGTCGCGTATCAGGGCTGAGCTGGAGCATTCCGAATGGAGCACAGGCACCGGGAAATGTATGACCGTGAAAATCCGTCCCAATGAAGGGATTCACAAACCTGGTGAAATCAGTGTTTGATTTGCTGTCACTTACAAGTGAAGAAGCAGAAATAACTATTGCAAAAACGACTGAAAGAAGTAACCGGCAAATGTGTTTCATTTCAAACTTAGATTATTGACAAAAGTGATTATTACGGAATTGCAGGTAATGATTCCCTTGCTTCTTTAGGAGACATTGAATTGAAATGCCACCATTCTCCTTCATAAACCAGAAATCCTGCTTCGGTCATGACTTTTCTTAGCAACTGCCTGTTTTCAAGTTCTCTTTGAGTAATTCTTCCTTTGGCAAGAAGATCCGACTCTATATTTGCACGCGCTTCATCACCAAAATAATCATATTCAGACCCCATCGGCAGAGGGTTTCCGGTGCAATCCATCAGGGTCAAATCCACTGCAACGCCAATATTATGCATTCCCGGTCCGTTAGTAGGATCGGCCACAAAGTCCTCAAGCCCTGTACCGTCAATTTTTGCCCACATATCTTTCTGAATAGAGATCGGACGGGCTGCATCATATATAAGAAATGACAGGTCAGGGCGGATTTTTTTCAATCTCTTCTCTGCATCAAGCAGCATTTCTGCTGTTTTCGGAAGCAGGAATGCATGGGTAAGATCAGTGTACAACTGTCTTCCCATAAAATTAAAAGGAGTTGCATATACAAGGTGTACTGCAATTGAAGAGCTTTTTGTCTGGATGTCAATCAATCCCATCTCAACAAGTTCTTTTTCTTTTTTTGAATAACGATCAGAGGCATTGATTATACAAAAGTTGGACTGAAATACAATTAATGCCGAAAAGAGAAGAATCTTCAAATAGTTGCCAAATAATGTCTTCATAATAAATATTAATTTTCAATTAGTTGAATGTCAAACAGAAATTAGTCATTCGTTCATCAGATTGGGTAAGTCTTATA